>RGVM01000161.1 GCA_010027295.1 Chitinophagia bacterium | reverse complement strand
CAGGGAGCGCATCCTTATCACCCAGAGCCTCAAGGAACTCCAGTTGCTGATGTCGGACTACGTCGGCATCCTCCGCAGCGACATCCGACTGCAACGGGCCAGCCGACGCCTCGACTTGCTGCACGAGGAGACGGAGGAACTGTACCGGCGATCCGTCGTCTCCCCGCAGCTCTGCGAGCTGCGCAACATGATCACCGTCTCGTACCTCGTCGTGAAGGGAGCGCAGTTCCGCAAGGAGAGCCGGGGCCTTCATCATAACACCGACCATCCCTACCGGCACCGGCTCGTGCAGGACATCGTGCTGTAGACGCCGGCATCCATCCTCCCAAATACCATGTACCATCTCACATACGGAATCTTCTACCTGCTCTCGCTGCTGCCGCTGCGCGTGCTGTACCTGATGAGTGACGGACTGTCCCTCTTCGCCTTCCATATCCTTCGCTACCGCCGCCGCGTCGTACTCGACAACCTCCGCATGGCCTTCCCCGAGAAGTCGGAGAAGGAGCGGCGACGGATAGCGGCGCGCTTCTACCGGAACTTCACCGACATGGTGATGGACGGCATCAAGGTGCTGACACTCAGCGATGCCGAGCTCTCGAGACGGTTCATCATCCAGCCGGAGCTGCAGGAGGCCTTCGACCGGTGCATCCGCAGCGGACAGAGCTATCAGATACATGCCATGCACAACTTCGGATGGGAAATCGTCAACCTGGGCGTGTCCAGGGCGCTGGACATCCCATTCCTCGGCGTGTACATGCCCATCAAGAACAGCGTCTTCGAGCGGCTGTTCCGGAAGGTCAGAGTGCGGTACGGCACGGTGCTCCTGCCCGCCACCGACTTCAAGAACCGCTTCCACGAGGTGCAGCAGCGCTATGCCGGCAGGAACTATCTGCTGGCGCTGGTGGCCGACCAGAGCCCGGGTCGTCCGGAGGACGCCTGGTGGCTGAACTTCTTCGGAGTCCCCACGGGCTTCATACACGGTCCGGCGAAGGCCGCGCACGACCGCAGGCTCGGCGTCATCTTCGGCTATTTCTATGCCGTGGAGAGGGGGCGTTACACATTTGATATCGAGATCGTCACGGAGGACGCCTCGGGCACGACCGAGGAGGAGCTCACGCTTGCTTACGCCCGGTATATCGAGAAGCATGTGCGCATGGATCCCGCCAACTACCTCTGGAGTCATCGGAGGTGGAAGCATCCCTATCGGCCCGAATACGCCTCGAGGGTGCTGGAGCCGCTGAACGGGGTCAGTTGAGGGGTGCCGCCGTCTTCTCCACCGGTATGCCCTTCTGGGTCCGGATGGTCTCCCAGTCGTCCTCCAGGGTCCGCAGGTTGTGGTAGCCCTGTCGTTTGATGAGCGAGGCGGCGGTGACGGCGTCGGAGGCCATGCTTCCGTAGATATAGATGTTGCAGTCGTCCTCCAGGATGGCCATGCTGCCCGGGTCCGCGAGCGATGCCAGGGGTACCGACACGGCATGCCTGACATGACCTTCGTCGAACTCTGCTTCGGGACGTACGTCGAGGAGTAGGATCTTATCGTCGTGAGGCAGGTCCATGGCCAGTTCGTCGGCTGCGATCGTGACGACCATGTGGATGGGTCCGCCGGCATTCACCCAGCCTTCTACTCCTGTCTCCAATCGACCGACGATGCGGTCGTTCACCTGGGCTTCCTGCCTGCCCACGAAATCCGATGCGGCCTGCTCCCCGCCCATCAGCAGCAGTGCCCCTTCGGAAGGCAGCAGTTCGGTATGTGGATGTTCATCTCCCGTTTCGACAGGGATTGAGATCGCTCCGGGCAGATGTCCGTCGGCGAACGCGGCGGGTTCGCGCAGGTCGATGATCGTCGGTGCCTCTTCGCTGTCCATGAGCGCCAGGCATTCCTGGAAGGGGATCGTCCGCATGGGGGATGGTTTGTGTATCCTTGCCGCCCGTCTGCGCAACTACTTCCCCGGGAAAGTCAGATACGCCTGCGGCGGTTGCGAAGGTAAGAGCTACCCTCTGTTGGACGATGGTGGTATCCGCCGGTGGCGGATGGGGGTACTCTTGGAGGGTGCAGATGATATGCCCAGGTGGAGGAGGGGCGTCGCCATAGGCGGCCCGGGGTCACTTGGTGAGTTGCTCGACGCAGGCGTTGATGTTGTCGACCCGTTCGGGGTTGATGCGGTAGTAGACGAACTTGCCCTCGCGTTCCGTCCTGACGATGCCGGCCCTGCGGAGGATGGCGAGGTGCTGAGAGGCGACGGACTGTTCCAACCGAAGCTGAACGTAGATTTCGGTGACGGTCATCTTGCCCTGGGCGTCAAGTACCTGTATCATCTGTTGGCGGAGCTTGTGGTTGAGTGCGCGCAGCACCAACGCCGCCTTCTTGACGTTCAGGTAGTCAATCTTCAGTGGATTTTTTTCTTCGCTCATCAGCGTTTTCGGTTTCGAATCATAGACAGTGGGATCCGGCGCTTTCAATCCATCTCCGCTATCTATCTGTGAAATCATCATATGAAACCACCTCGAATTGGGAATCTAAGATAGGGGCATTGTCCAGAATATGCTGTAACGATTTATGAGTATAGCGACTAAACTTCAGACATTTTCATGTCATTTTTGCCTGACCCCTATCCGGGTTTGAGGGTCGAATGGAAGGCTTTCCCATAATATGGTTCCGCGTAGGTCAGGTCGGCGAATGACGACCGGAGGAATCGGCTCCAGGCCATCTCTGCGGTGGCGGCCGTAGCCGGCCTCCATTCGGGGAAGCGGGCGTTGGCGTGGAGGGTAAGGTCCTTCCATTTGGCTGAGCCGCTGCCGAAGAACAGGATGGGTCGGGCATCCAGATGGTCCAGGAAAGAGTCGGGGGACAGCACAATAGGCACGGGGTCCAGGACCCGGTGGAGCTGTCCATCGTAGAGGGCCGTGAATACCTCCATGCGTCGGGCGTCGATCATGGGGCAGGTCCAGTGGCCTCCGTTGGGCATGGAGGCCGCCATCCAGTCGAGGGTGTTGAGGGTGACGAGGGGCTTGGAGAGAGCGAAGCAGAGGCCTTTGGCGCAGGACATGCCGACCCTGAGGCCCGTATAGGAGCCGGGTCCTTCCACGACGGCCACCGCATCTACGGCTGCGGGGGCAAGGCCGGCCTCCTGCAGGAGCGACCGGATGGCGGGGTGGAGGAAGGCGGCATGGTCCTTCCGCTCGGTGCAATGCCGTTCGCCTACCACGGAACCCTCTCGCGAGAGGCAGACGAAGGCTTCGTCAAGGGCCGTCTGTATGACGAGGATATGGGTCATGGGTTCAAGTCGAGTATTTCCCTGAGGCCGGGTGCCGGTCGGTATCTCTCGTCGGAGAGGGCGAGTTTTTCCAGCAGTGCCGCTATGCGTTCCGACCCGATGGTTCGGCTCCATTCGAAGGGTCCGCCGGGGTAGGATGCACCCAGTCGCATGGCCCTGTCGATGCCTGCCGGGTCTGCCACCCCTTCCCGGAAGGCGTGGCAGGCTTCATTGACGATCCTGCTGAGGATCCCGGGCGTGGCCATGCCGGGGATGTCGGCCACCCACCTCCAATCCCATCCGATATCGCGGAGGAAGGCTTCGGCCAGGGGTCTTACGGCATCCGGGGCCGCCAGCTCCAGCAGTGGGTGGCGCAGGAACCCCGGCCAGGCGTTGATACGGACGATATGGCCGGTCAGGGGCAGTTCCTCGGTGGCGGCATCCACGGCGTTGATGAAGAGGAGTCGGGCGCTGGCGAGGGCGTGCAAGGTGGAAGGGGCTTCCGGCAGCCGGTCCTCCAGCCAGAAGACGGCATCCGCCCGGAGGATAGCTTCTAGGGATGGTACCGTTTCCGTCATGACCCCTCGGGAACCCTCCGCAACCGGACGGGCGCCCATGTCGCCGGTTCGTTGCGCATCCCCGATGACGAGCCACTCGCGTAGGTGCATGCGGCAAAGGTAGGTTCGGACGCAGGAACTACATTTGTCTTTTCCCATCCCAAAGACATCAGCCATGCAGAGGACGACCATCGAGACATCCGGCGCACCCGCGCCCATCGGACCCTACAGCCAGGCCGTGAAATGCGGCGACATGCTCTTCATCTCCGGTCAGATCGCACTCGACCCGTCGACGGGCCTTCTCCTCACCAGCGACACGGTCACGGAGACGCACCGCGTGATGCAGAACCTCCAGGCCGTGCTCCACGAGGCCGGCATGGACTTCCGGAACGTCGTCAAGACGACCATCTTCCTGAGCGACATGTCGCTGTTCGGGGAGGTGAACGCCGTATATGCCTCCTACCTGTCGGGCGACTTCCCCGCCCGGGAGACCGTCGCCGTCTCGGGACTCCCGAAAGGCGCCAACGTGGAGATCAGCATGGTCGCCTGCGCCTGAGCGGACCTCCCTCAAGCCCCGACACACCCCCGGTTTTGAGAACTCCCGTAGGTTCTGAGAACTCCCACGGGTTTCGGGAACTTGGTAGGGTTTTGAGAACCGGGTGTGGTTTTGAGAACTACTCCCGGTTCTGAGAACTCCCGTAGGTTCTGAGAACTACCCCCGGTTTCGGGAACCGGGCAGGGTTTTGAGAACCGGGTGTGGTTTTGAGAACTACTCCCGGTTTTGAGAACTCCCGTAGGTTCTGAGAACTACCCCCGGTTTTGAGAACTCCCATGGGTTCTCAAAACTATGGACCGGTCTTCCCGCGAGGGCATATGGACGGGTTCCACATATTGTATATTTTTGTCTGCTTTCCAAGCATGAGACGGGCCATAGCCATATCCCTGATCCTGACCCAGCTGTTCACCCTCGGGGGGTACAGGCTGTTGTTCCGCAGCTTCGAGTTGCGGGCCGACAGGCGCATGGAGGCAAGGATCGACGCCAGCCGTTTCGAGGAGAGCGAGCTGAAGGAAATCCGCGTCCCGGTGAACCTGCCCTATCATTCCGACTGGGCGGATTTCGAGCGGTACAGCGGTACCGTGGAGATAGGCGGTGTCCACTACAATTATGTAAAGCGCAGGCTGGTCAAGGATACGATGGTCCTTCTGGTACTGCCCAATTCCGACAGGACGCGCATCACCCATGCCCGCGAGACCTTCTACACCCTTGTCAACGACCTGGGACTTTCGGATGAAGGGAGGGAGTCGATTCCTCCGCAGAAGTCCGTCAAGCCCTTCCAATCCGAATACCCCGTCCTCCATGCCATCCGGTTGCCGGAAGCGCCGATGGGCGAAATCGTAGGCCACAAGGCTCGCTCTGAAGGACGGGCCGTCGACTGCTGGTACGCCGTGCCGCATCAGCCGCCGGAATGCCGGGCCTGACCAGGTCCCGTCATTCCAACCACATCTATCACACATACTTCCAAGACATGACCAGAGCCCTGTTCCTGGGTTCGGTGCTGCTGTCCCTGCAGGCTTGCAACCCTGCGCCTGAGGGTGCGTACCGCGCATTCACCCACGACCCGCTTTTGTTCAGCCGTACGGTGAAGGCCCTGAACGACATCGTGCTCGAGAATAACTTCGCGCCGATGGTGGCCTCGCGCAACTACGCCTACGCCACGATAGCCGCTTATGAGTGCATCGCCGCCGGCAACAGCTCCTACGCCAGCCTCTCCGGCCAGATCCGTCACATGCCGGTCATGCCCGCACCGAAGGGAGGAGACATCGACTTCCCGCTGGCGGCCTGCCTGGCGCTGGTCAAGGTCGGTAATGCCGTCACTTTCCCCGAGGGCAGCATGATGGGGCAGCATGAGGCCCTGCTGAGGATGGCCGACAGTGCGGGCATGCCCCGACGCATGCTGCAGGAAACGAGGGCCTTCTCCGATAGCATCGCCGCCGCCGTGCTGCGATGGAGCCGGTCCGACAGCTACGCCGCCACCCGGGGCGCCTCACGGTTCACCGTCAACGACTCGCCTGGCCGCTGGACGCCTACGCCCCCGATGTACGCCACCGGACTGGAGCCGCACTGGAAGGAGATACGTCCCATGGTAATGGATTCAGCCTCGCAGTTCATGCCTCCGCGCCCACCCGCCTTCGACATGGGCAACTTTAATGCACAGTTTTTTTGCAACAATAGTACAAGCCAAGGTAGATGTAACATCTCCTACGACGATTACCATGTCTGTTGGATTGTCGAGAAGAAATTTCTCAAAGCGAACCATAATAGCAGCCGTTTGTTCGGCCTGCGTACCCGATCCGGATTCTAAATTGACATCAGGTTCCGGAATATTGAGCTCTTTGAAAAAAGCATGGCTCATTTTCTCGTCGTAGTGCTGTCCGGTGTGAACTAAGCGGTAAGCAATATTTTTTCCGGCGCTAGCGGCAGCTTCAATAGCTCTTATCATGGGAGCTATCTTCATGAAGTTAGGTCGGGCACCTGCGACAAGGGTTACATGCATAAGTGTATTTTTTTTTCGGTTCGAAATTAAGGAGTAGTTCGGATTGAGCTGTTGTTTGATAAAAAAAAGATTAAAACTCAAAATCCATGAGTTGCAGC
>RGVM01000017.1 GCA_010027295.1 Chitinophagia bacterium | reverse complement strand
TCGCACCGGCCTTGCGGAAGGCGGGTATCAGGATGGCGGATGCGTAATTGCCCGCTCCTAGGAAGGAGACGGTGCCTGCGGACGGCACCGGAGGGGAGGTCGATGCGGTCAGCAGGTCGACAACGGTGGTGCGCAGTTCCTCCTCCGTCCGGTCGCCCTTTCGGTAGTCGAGCAGGATGCCGAGGGAGTACTCGTCGCCCATGATCAGATCGTAGGCGGCGGCGGCATCCTCCACGGCGAAGCGGTGCGTGATCATGGGCTTGACGTCGAGACTGCCCCGGGCCATCATGTCGAGCACGGCTTCGAAGTTGCGCTGCTCGGTCCAGCGTACGAAGCCGATGGGGTAGTCGTGGCCCTTTTCCTCGTACTCGGGGTCGTAGCGTCCCGGACCATAGGAGCAGGACACCTGGAAGCTGAGCTCCTTCTCATAGAATTCATCACGCGAGAGCTGCAGGCCCGTGACGCCCACGAGCACGATGCGGCCGCGTTTCCGGCACATGCGGGCAGCCTGGCTGACGGGTTCGTCGCTCCGCGTAGAGGCCGTGATCAGCACAGCGTCCACGCCCCTGTCGCGCGTACGGGCCATGGCGGTGGCCACGGGGTCCTCGCCGGCGGAGAGGTCCACCGTCGTCGCACCGAAGGATTGCGCCAGCGCCAGCTTGCGGGCGTCGAAGTCGATGCCGATCACATGGCAGCCCTGCGCCCGCAGCAGCTGCACGGTGATCAGACCGATGAGGCCTAGGCCCGAGACGACAACCGTCTCGCCCAGGGTGGGCTGCACCAGCCGGATGCCCTGCATACCTATCGCCGCCACCACCGTGAAGCTCGCCTCCTCGTCGCTGACACCGTCGGGTACGGCGGCACAGAGGTTCTGCGGAACGGCGACGAGCTCGGCATGCTTTCCGTTCGATACCACCCGCTGGCCCTTGGTAAAGCCGCTGACGCCTGCGCCCGTGTCAAGTACCACGCCGACGTTGGAATAGCCCAGTGTCAGCGGCTGGTCGAGCTTGCGCAGCACAGCCTCCAGCGTCGGCACCAGTCCGTCCGTACCTACCTTCTCCATCACCTGCCGCACTTTCTCGGGCTGCTGCCGGGCCTTGTCGAGTAGCCCGGAACGACCAAACCCCACGAGCATCCGCTCGGTGCCCTGGGAAAGCAGCGTATGCGAAGTGGCAATCAGCAGGGATCCCTGTGAGACCCTGGGGGCCGGTATCGACTCGATGGCCGTTCGCCCTGTCTTCAAACTCTGTATGACCTGCTTCATAGGTTCCTGCGATGACACACGAAATTGGAGAGGAATGTGATAGAAAAAAAATATATATCGCGCCACCAGGCGGACGCTCCTAAGTCATCGGATCACCCGACAGACCTAGGCTTGTAGAGCGAATAGCATGTATGCCCTACACGGGGATACGCAGGTTTCGGTCCAGTTCGTACATTCGTCGCAAAGGGATACGGATGTCGAAGATCGGCCTTCGGGAACTGGCCAAGGAGCTAGGCGTATCGATATCGACGGTGTCGAAATCGCTCCGCAACAGCCACGAAATCAGCCGCGAAACCCGCGACAGGGTCATGAAAATGGCCCAGGAGCTGGGCTATCAGCCCAACCCGTATGCTAGCTTCCTCCGGCACAACAAGAGCAAGACCATCGCGCTGATCGTACCGGAACTGACGAATAACTTCTTCATACAGGCCATCAGCGGCGCCGAGTCGGTGGCCAGGGAACGCGACTACCACATCCTCGTCTACAATACCAATGACGACAGCCGACAGGAGGAAAGCATCCTCGCACATCTGCAGAACGGACGGGTGGACGGCGTGATCATGTCGCTGGCACGGACCACCACGGGCTACGAACGCATGAACGAACTGATGGAGTCCGGCGTCCCCATCCTCTTCTTTGACAGAATATGCCACGAGATCGAGACGGCAAAGGTCACCACGAACGACTTCGCGAGCTCCTTCAATGCAACGGAGCACCTCATCCAGCGGGGCTGCCGCGATATCGCCTTCCTCATGCTTTCCGACACGCTCTCCATCGACAACAAACGCAAGCAGGGCTACCTCGAGGCCCTCGTCAAGCACGATATCAGCCTGCCCCCGGACAGGGTCGTGTTCTGCTCCGGTGACGAAGAATCGAACCGCGAACAGATCCGCCGACTCCTCTCTCAGGACAAACGCCCTGACGGCATATTCGGCTCGGTGGAGAAACTGGCCGTGTCGAGTTATTATGTCTGCCGCGAACTGGGCCTCGACATCCCCTCACAGGTCAAGGTCCTTGGCTTCTCCAACCTGCGCACGGCCCCGCTGCTCAAGCCGTCGCTGACATGCATCACGCAACCCGCCTTCGAGATGGGCGCACACGCCGCCACGGTCCTTTTCAAATGCCTCGAGAAAAAAAGGCCCATGATCCAGAACGAGAACATCATCCTGAAATCGGAACTGGTGGTCAGGGAATCCACGGGCGGATAACGGACTTCTACTTGCATCCCCGGTTTTTTCCCGTATATTTGTATTCTTCTATCCCTTGATGCGGCTTACCCCTACCATAACGGCACTCTGCCTGATACTCCTGTGTCCGACCCTGACGAGAGGCCATGATCGCGTCTCCCGGGCGACCTGTTCCCACCGCGACACCTCCATCCTTTCCACCATCGGAAGGACGCTCGATGCCATGGCCGAAGGGGCGGGTAATACGATTGAATGGCTGAATCCGCTCGCTTTCAAGTACTCCCTGGAACTCGACCTCCCGGTGGAGGAACTGGCCAATGACAAGTTACTGCGTTTCCTTGAGGACTGGGTGGGCGTCAAATACAGGCTGGGCGGGGATAGCAAGTCAGGCATCGACTGCTCCGCCCTTACCCGACGCCTGATGCACGATGTCTATTCCCTCACCGTTGGCAGGGTCATCCCCGACCAGTTCAAGGCCGGCATCGAAATCGCCAAGTCGGAACTGCAGATGGGCGACCTGATCTTCTTCAAGATCAACAATAGACGACCCGGCCCCACGCATGTCGGCTTCTATCTCGGGAACAACCGGTTCATCCACGCCAGCATCAAGAAGGGAGTTACCATCGAGAATCTGGAGAAGCCCTATTACCAGACCTACTACCGCTCGGCCGTCCGACTCCCGAAATAAGTCTTCCCGAAGTATCCTGCCGCCATTTCACACCAGCAGGCATTTGATGCTCCTCCGCCGTACACCCGCAAAGAAAACATCCTGACCCAGGCACAAACAATCCACGGCCCGGACAGGAGATGCCTTGCTGTCAGTTCCTGCGATACCAGTTGTAGGGCCAGCCGGTCTTTTGAAAGATATGCTTCTTGTAGATTGACTCGAGATCCCATGACAGGATGGGATAGCGGAAGCGGATGGAAACGACATGATACCAATCGTCCGTTCCAGGATTACCGCGCAGCGTGCCTTTGGGGAATGCCTGACTGCCGCCTGACAACTCGTCGCCGCGATAGGAAAATCTGACGGCCATGGGTCCCCTCTCGGCGAGCAGTTGGGCGGGGTCGGGGAAGTAACCGCTCACATCGTCGATATAGTCGGTGAAAGTCTTCCGAAAGCCGACTTCGATATCCATGCGCAGTTTCTCCGTCAGTCGGACCTCGAGGCCGCCCCCTCCCATGAGCGCATAATTGACGTTCTGCTGAACGGGTATCTCGGGATAGGCCCTCAACCCCTGGCCCTCCGTGGAAAGGGGGAAAAGGTAGATACGCCCCTGCACACCATCGGTCGTGTACGGGTCGATGTGGAAGAGTGAGACCCCGCCGAGGACGTAGGGGATGAATGCGAAGTTCCGGCTGTTGTAGAGATTATAGCGACCGGCAAGCGTCAGGTCGAAGAGCTGGGTGACGAACTGAAGGTTCCTATTCCGGTTACGTGAGTCCGGCTTGGCGTCGCTACCGGTCAGCACTCCCTTGAAGAGCTCCAGGGAGGCCGAGAGCCTGTCGTTGTAAGCAAATAGTGTGCTCAGGCCCAGGCCCGGTGTCATCCCGTCCAGCGTGAGTTTCTTGTCCTGCAATTCGCCCTGATAGTTGGCACCGCCATATGTCACACCCCCATACCATTCCTGGGCTTTTGATCTAGGAACAACCAGCAAACATACGGCTGACAGCGCCATCATCCGATATACCGCACTTGCCATACCCGTGAGAATTCCCAGCCAAGACCCGACGCTCCCAGACCTCAGATGTAGCATAATTGATATATCCACTGGCGATACCTCAACAACTTTGATGCCAAAGGGGCAGCGATGGGAGGACTATGCGAATCTGAGGACTTACAGCATCCCTCAGACTGATATACGTCAGGTGGCATGATGCGGCGGCAAGCTAGTTTGCGGGCAAACACCCGGACCATGATCCAGACCATAGAAGCGGCGCGCCTCCGGCGCCGATGTGCGGTTGAGGATGTAGAGAGACTGATTGCGGAACCCATAGAGGATGGTAATGCCCTCGTCGGACAGCTGAGGGCGGGCGCGGCCCTGGACCTGGGCCTCGGCATCCGTGCGGAGGGTTTCAACGTATTCGTAGCGGGTGAACAGGGTAGCGGCAAGCTGCATGCCGTGAAGTCATTCCTGGAAGCCCGGGTGGGCGGGGAGCCGGTGCCGGACGACTGGTGCCATGTAAACAACTTCGACGACTCCTACCATCCTTTGACACTCAGAATGCCACCGGGACGGGGCCAGATCCTCCGGAAGGACATGAAGGGACTGGTGCAGGAGGCCGTCAGGTCGCTCGTGAAAGCCTTCGAGAGTGAGGAATACCTGCGGCGCCGGCAGGCGGTCACCGAAAAGTATGACCGGGAGCAGTCCGCCCTCAATCAAGGCATCGAGGAGCGGGCGGCGAAAGAGCATTTCCTAATCAAGCAGACACCCTGGGAGATCTTCGGCATGCCCTTGAAGAACGGGGAGCCGATGACGGATCAGGAGTTCGCCGCTCTGCCCGAGGAGCAGCAGAAACGGATCCAGAAGACCCAGGAGCAGTTCACCGCCGAGATACAGGACATGTTGAAGAGTCAACGGCGCATCGAGAAGGCTGCCTCGGAGGAACTCTCCCGGCTGGAGGGAGAAGTCGCCAGCCTGGCCGTCACCAGTCTGATGGGTGAGTTGGAAGAGAAGTACGCCGCGCTGCCGGCGGTGGTGGAATACCTGCACTGCGTGCGGAAGGACATCCTCGAGAACCTGGCCGAGTTCCTGCTTGCACAGAAGCCCGCGGCGCCAGGCATGCCCTCGCCGCACGGAGAGTTCGGCAGGCGTTACGAGGTGAACGTGGTGGTCGACAACGCCCGGCAGACGGGGGCCCCCGTGGTGATCGAACACCACCCCACCTATAACAACCTCGTGGGCCGTGTAGAGAAGGAGTCGGTGATGGGCACGCTCGTGACAGACTTTACGATGGTGCGCAAAGGCTCCCTCCACACCGCCAACGGAGGCTACCTCATCATCCGGGCGGAAGAGCTCTTCCGCAACTTCCTCTCCTGGGAGGCGCTGAAACGCGCGCTGCGAAACCGGCAGGTCACCATCGAGGAGGCAGCCGACCAGCTGGGATACCTGACGACCAAGTCGCTGCGGCCCGAGCCGATACCGCTCGACGTCAAGGTCATCCTGGTGGGTACGCCGACCTACTACCACCTGCTGCACGCCTATGACCCCGACTTCCGCACCCTCTTCAAAGTGAAGGCCGACTTCGACCCGGCCATCGAGCGTAACGAAGCCAATACGCGACACTACCTGGCTTCCATCCGCAGCCTCGCGGAACGGGAGGGCATCCGCATGCCCGACGCCGCCGCCATGGCCCGGATGGTGGAGGAGGGCTCGCGGATGGCAGATGACCGCGACAGGCTGAGCACGCGCTTTGATGGCATCGCAGACCTGCTGCGCGAGGCGGGACACTATGCCGCCCGGGAGGCCTGCACCGCCGTCGGGGAGCCGCATGTCCGCAGGGCCGTCGAAAACAGGATATATCGCAGCAACCTCATACAGGAGAAGATGTCGGAGATGGTACAGAAGCGAGAGCTCCTCATCGACACGAAGGGCACAGGCGTCGGCCAGGTGAACGGCCTCTCGGTGCTGAACATCGGCGACATCAGCGGTGAACGGCCTCTCGGTGCTGAACATCGGCGACATCAGCTTCGGCCGTCCGATCCGAATCACCGCCACCGTCAACCCCGGCAAGGGCGGCGTCATCGCCATCGAGCGTGAGGCAGAACTCAGCGGGCCCATACACACCAAGGGCGTGCTGATCCTCAGCGGGTATCTGGCGGAGACCTTTTTCCAATCGGGCCCCGTGAGCCTCTCGGCCAGGATCGTATTCGAACAGAGCTATTCGGAGGTGGAGGGCGATAGCGCCTCTAGCACCGAACTCTACGCACTTCTATCCAACCTCGCGCGACTCCCCGTGCGACAGGGCATCGCCGTCACGGGCTCCATCAACCAGAAGGGCGCCGTGCAGGCCATCGGAGGGGTGAACGAGAAGATAGAAGGATACTTCGAGCTTTGCCGGCTGACCGGACTGGATGGCGAACAGGGCGTCCTCATCCCCTCCGCCAACCTGCAGCATCTGATGCTGAAGGAGGACGTCGTCGAAGCGGTACGGACAGGCCGCTTCCACATATGGGCCGTCGACAGCGTGGATGACGGCATCGAGGTGCTCACGGGCATACGGGCCGGAAGCGCCACGGAAGAAGGGACTGTACACGAGCGCGTGGCGAAGACCCTGGAGGAATACTCCGAACGGATGCTCGAGTCGGGCCGGGAGAACGGACAGTTGAAGACGCCCGGCCAGGGCCACTGGGTGAGCGACGTGGTGATGGGCTGAAGCCGGCGGGTCAGCGCTTGCCCAGGACGGTCTCGATATCCTCCCGATACACGACCTCCCTGTGCATGAGCAGGTCGGCCAGGGTATCGAGCTGGGAACGGTGCGTCGTGAGAAGCTCCTTGGCCACGGCATGCGACTGCTCGACGATGCGCCTGACCTGTTCGTCGATGAGCCGGGCCGTCTCCTCGCTGTAAGGTTTCTGGAAGCCGGCGTCACGCTGTCCGGTGGAATCGTAGAAACTCACGGGCCCGATGCGCTCGTCGAAGCCGTACACCGAGACCATGAGGTAGGCGTCGCGTGTGACCTTCTCGAGGTCGTCGAGGGCGCCGGAGGAGGCTTCGCCGAAAACGAGCTCCTCTGCGGCGCGTCCTGCGAGCTGCGCGGAGAGGCGTTGCCGCATCTCGGTTGCCGTATGCAGCTGACGCTCCTCCGGAAGGTACCAGGCGGCTCCCAGGGTCTTGCCGCGGGGGATGACGGACACTTTCAGCAGCGGGTCCACCATCGGCAGCAGCCAGCTCGCCACGGCATGGCCGGCCTCGTGCGTGGCGACAATCCGCTTCTCCTTGTCGGAGAGGATGCGGCTGCGGCGCTCCAGGCCCGCTACAATGCGGTCCACGGCGTCGAGGAAGTCCTGCCGGCCGATGCACTCGTGCTTGCCCCTCGCTGCTATCAGGGCGGCCTCGTTGCAGATGTTGGCGATGTCGGCCCCCGAGAAGCCCGGCGTCTGCGCAGCGAGCAACGAGGGATCCACATCGGTGTCGAGGAGCAAGGGACGCATGTGCACCCGGAATATCTCGACGCGTTCGCTGAGGCCGGGCAGTTCGAGGTAGATATGCCTGTCGAAGCGTCCCGGACGCAGCAGGGCCGGATCGAGCATGTCGGCCCGGTTGGTGGCGGCGAGTACGATGACGCCGCTGTTGGTGCCGAAGCCGTCCATCTCTGTCAGCAACTGGTTGAGGGTACTCTCACGCTCGTCGTTGGCGCCGGTGAACAAGGCCCCCTTGCCCCGGGCCCGGCCGACGGCGTCGATCTCGTCGATAAAGACGATGCAGGGGGCCTTCTCCTTGGCTCGACGGAAGAGGTCGCGCACGCGCGACGCTCCCACCCCGACGAACATCTCCACAAACTCGGAACCCGAGATCGAGAAGAAGGGAACACCCGCCTCGCCGGCCACTGCCTTCACCAGCAGCGTCTTGCCCGTGCCAGGTGGACCCACGATGATGACGCCCTTCGGGATCTTGGCCCCGAGCCGCGTGTAGGCATCCGGAGCCCGGAGGAAGTCCACGACCTCCTTGACCTCCGCCTTGGCCTCGTCAAGACCCGCCACGTCGGCGAAGCTGACGCTGCTGCGGCCATCACGCTCCTGCAGACGCGCGTTGGAGCGGCCGAAGGAGAAGGGGTTCATGCCTCCGGAAGCATCACCGGGCCCCGACTTCCGGAGTACACGTAGGTAAAAGACGGCAAGCAACGCGATGGGAAGGAGGAACAGCAGCATGTCCCAACCCATCCCCGTCGCACGGACGTATTCCACTTTCAACGGTAACGTATAGCCGAATTTTTCCTCGGCCCAGTCGAGCTGCCGGGAGAAATCATCCGCAGAAGCGATGCCAAGTTGGAAATGGGGGCCCGGGAGGCTGTCCAGAGGCAGTTTACGCCCCGCGAGCCGAAACACCTCCGGATCCCTGCAGGCCGGTGCTGTCAGGTATATCAGGGCGGTGGATCCGTCACGGACGACGATATGGTCGATAGCGCGCTGCTGCAACAGGACCGACTCGAACTCCGCCCGACCGATCGGTCGTGGGGATGTCTGTCTCCGAAAGCCGAAATAGGCCAGCAGGGCAAGGAAGACAAGCACGGAGAGGACGACGGTGCGTTTCTGTGATGTGGGCATGTGGTTCCGAAGATACGCGCCCGTAGAGTCCGCCATTGCAGGGCAGGGAATATTGCAAGGCGTCAGCGGCGAGTGGCATGTAAAGGAGAATCACACCATCCATTTCAATCCCCGGCACCTGGTCTACCGACACGTATGTAAGATTTAGATAAAAAAAATGTATGACACCAAGCAGTTGCCATTTTGAACTTTGTCCTCTCGTTTACCATCGAGACAGATACACATGACTATCCCGTAAACGGGGGCTGATCGGACATCTTGAATCGAAGTTGTCACGATTGTACCGGATGCTACCGAGGCTCTCCCGACGTGAAGTCCACTTCCGAACCGACAAATAACAGATGCCTTTCCGATAGATCGTCTGCTCCATCGCAATTGAGACCTAAGCTAACGACTTCATGACGGTATCACACCATGAGAATTGGAAAAAAGCGACAGAAGCATCCCGTGCAGTTGCAGAAAACCGTGTGAAGGAACTGGCGGTGAATGCCAAGGATACACCGAAAGAAGTCTTGAGCACCATCGGCGATTAAAAAAATTTCGCTCTGTTAACAGGTTTACTGACAGCAGTCGTGCGTAGTCAATTACTGCATGGATACTCTTTATATGAAACCACTGAAATAATTTCACACCCGGTTCAAATCACATGGTCCTACAAGACATCCCATGCGAACCAGTACCCTAAGCTCCTCCGAAAATTGGCATATCGGCCTTCGTAGATTGCCTGCAACTTTTTGTGTTGAAGCGCATATCATTCATAAAATGAATGATATGGCTTTCAATAGCCGGAACATCGTCAGAAAGGTTCGGAAAACACCGAAATACATCGATTTCTTCGAATATGCAGGCCCTATTCCCTCCACAACATCTGCACTCCCGTGTCTGCTGCGATATCAAAAGCCCTTGGGCCACCCCGAAGGCCGAATATACCCAAGGAAGGAAAATGTAAGTGCATTAGGTCGTGGTAAACAATGGCCCTGCCCGACAGAGGCCTAAAGACTAACCTACAGAACGTAAAGTCACATGCTATTCAACACAGTCGAATACGCGATGTTCCTCCCGCTCGTATTCGTGCTTCACTGGCTGGTCGCTGCGAACAGACCGAAACTGCAAAACGTGTTGCTGCTGGTGGCGAGTTATTTCTTCTATTCTTGCTGGGACTGGAGATTCTCGCTGCTGCTCGCATTTTCCACAATGCTGGACTTCACCACCGGCTTACTGATGTTGCGAAGCCGAACCGATTGGGCCCGCAGATCCTGGTTCTGGATCAGCGTGATTGTGAACCTCGGGCTGCTGGGCGTTTTCAAGTACTTCAACTTCTTCTCAGAGTCGTTCGCTGCCGCTCTCACACGCATGGGTGTCAGCGTGGATCCATTCACCCTAAGGGTTATCCTTCCAGTTGGCATATCATTCTACACGTTCCACGGCCTCTCCTATGTCATTGACATTTACAAGAGGCGAATCGAAGCGGAAAAAGACATCATCGACTACGCCCTTTTCGTGAGCTTCTTCCCACTGCTGGTGGCCGGACCCATCGAAAGGGCGACACACCTGCTACCACAGCTGAAAACGAATAGGCATTTCGACTCATCCCGTGCAGTCGACGGACTACGGCAAATCCTATGGGGGCTCTTCAAGAAAATCGTCATCGCAGACAACTGTGCCATGTTCGCAGACCAGATCTTTGGAAATTCGGCCGAGCAGACGGGCAGTACTCTCCTCCTCGGTGCCGTTTTCTTCGCTTTCCAGATCTACGCGGACTTCTCAGGCTACTCCGACATCGCCCAGGGAACAGCCCGCCTCTTCGGCATCGAGTTGCTGAGAAATTTTGCGTTCCCATATTTCTCGAGGGATATCGCAGAGTTCTGGCGACGCTGGCATATATCCCTCTCATCCTGGTTCCGCGATTACCTGTACATCCCCCTGGGGGGAAGTCGCGGCGGCACGGCGGCCAAAGTTCGGAACACCTTCATCATCTTCCTGGTCAGCGGTTTATGGCATGGCGCCAACTGGACATTTCTCGCTTGGGGATTCCTCAACGCGCTGTACTTCATGCCACTCCTCCTCTCCAGCAGAAACCGGGAGAATTTAGGTACGGTCGCACAAGGAAGATCCCTGCCTACGACCGGTGAATTCTTTCAGATGGCCACAACCTTCCTCCTGACAGTCATGGCATGGGTATTCTTCCGCGCCAACGACCTGACGCACGCCATCCAATACTTCCAAGGAATGCTCTCCCCCACCCTTTTCACGTTGCCGGTACTGCAAAAGCCAGTCACAGGCATCATCCTCTGCATACTCCTTGGCCTCTTCCTATCCCTGGAATGGCTTGGGAGGAACGAAAAGTACGCCATCGAACGGATAGGAGTCACTTGGGCCAGACCCCTCAGATATTCCATGTACTATGCCATAATGGCCATAATCTTCTGGTATGGTGGAAAGGATCAGCAATTCATATACTTCCAATTTTAAATCGTCAAATATGAGGAACTTCCTCTTGAAAGTCTCAGCCTTCCTGACATTGCCGGCCATCCTGATCCTGCTGATCATCGCCGGCCTGGATATGGCCAACAGGAATGTGACTGAACGAAGAGCGCGCGATATGGACTACGCCAACGTTTTCATGGGAGACTCCCACATCGCCCTCGCCATCGACCATAGCGAGATGGAAGGAAGCATCAATATCGCCAGACCTGCAGAGCTCATCGGTCACTCATACCACAAACTCAGGTCACTTCTCGTATCCGGCAGCGGCATTCAGAATGTCTTCCTAGGCTTCAGTTACCACAATATTGCAAAAGGCCATACCTCTACCATAGAGAGCCTTCACAACGGCACCATCATCACAGACTACTTCTATCTGCACAACTGGAGGGAAAAAGCAGGCATGTTGCTTACCTGGGCCGTGACCGAACCAAGCCAATTCCGAACGCTGATATCCAAAGGCTGGATGAACATCTCCACCCGCTCAAAAAAACTGGACGGGGGATTCCAAAATACCTTCACGGAAAATACCGCCACAAAGTCGGTCATGGATAAACGCATTCTCACTCAATTCTACGATGAGACCTCCGGCAACGGAATCGAAGAGAAGAACCTGGAGTACCTGGCCCGGATCAAGGAACTCTGCGATTCGTCCGGAGTGCGGCTGATTCTCGTCAACACACCCATACATCCCTACTACCGGAGCAAGATACCTGCCAAGTTCGTCCAACGATACGAAAGGGCACTCGACTCATTGCAAATCGAGGTCATGGACCTTTCCCGCCTTTTTCACGACGACAAACTCTTCACTTTCGACGGCGACCATGTATCCTATGAAGGCGCTATTATCACTACCCGACACATCGGACAACGTTTGAAACTCCTGAAACCGAGGGATCAAATCACAAACGATGAGAAGGACCAGCATTCTATCGTCATCAGGTAGGGGCAGGGGATGCACTGAGCTTGATGGCGTACCTTTATACGCACTTGCATAGCCTCCCTGACAGAACCCTTCATGTATTCAAACGTAGGAAGCCGCCGTCGATGGGATAGTCGCATCCGGTGATGAAGGCAGCCTCTTCGGAACACAGATATAGTGCCAAAGAAGCCACCTCCTCCGGACGGCCCATGCGCCCGATAGGCTGTGACTTCGACAGCTTCTCAAACACCTCGGCCTCGCGACCGGGATAGTTGCGCGACAGGAACCCATCCACGAAGGCGGTATGTACCCGGGCCGGCGAGACGCAGTTGCAGCGGATGCCGTCATTGATGTAGTCCTTCGCGACGGACAGGGTCATCGACAGCACGGCACCCTTGCTCATGGAATACGCGAAACGGTCGTTCAACCCGGCCGTGGCGGCCACGGAGCAGATGTTCAGCACCACTCCCCCACCCTGCGACCGCATCACGGGGATGACCGCGTGCAGGCAGTTGTACACACCCTTCACATTGATCCGGACGATGCGGTCGAAGTCCTCCTCCGAGGTATTGTCGGCCCGGCCGATATGCGAGACGCCGGCGCTGTTGACGAGGATGTCGACGCGCCCGATGGCGGCGATCGCGGCGTCGACCTGCGACTGCACGGAGACATCGCAGGCATGGGGAGTTCCTGGCCCGTCGGATGCGGGGTTCAGGTCGAGACCTCCGCACCGCGCTCCGTGAACAGATCCGCAATCGCACGGCCGATACCGCTGGATCCGCCCGTCACGACGGCCTTCCTGCCTGTAAGTGAGAACATGGTCATTTTGTATTTATTTTTGGTGAGGCCGGCAACTCCCATCGATACCCCGGTTTCATTCCTTCCGGCCGTCCCTGTTCAAGTATCAGTTGAGGTTTCGGAACGCAGCGCCTCGTCCACAAGATAGAGAATGGACACGTAATCCCTTCCGGTCGCCTCCGAGAGGGCCATCTCGCAGGTGCGCGTGGAGGAGTAGCAGGCCCCACCTACCATGGACGAGACCTCCAGCGCCTCCTTTCGGGTAGCCGAGGCCGTGAGTTCGGGATGGGTGAAGCCCCTGTCGCCGGCCATGCCGCAGCAGCCCGCCTCGACGGGTATGGTCGCCTTCTCCGCGAAATGCCCTGCCACGGCGCGCAGCTTGCCGACGGCGCCCATGCGCTCCAGCGAGCATACGGGATGCAACACCACCTCCTGACGCACCTTGAGCGGCGGCACCCGGGGCAGGACCCTGTCGTGCAGGAACTCGACGCTGTCGAGGAAACGCATGGCATCGTAGCGGGCCCGCCGCCCTGCATCCAGGGCGGGCCGGAGCGAACGAAACGTCAGCGCGCAGGAGCTGACGTCGGTGACCACGGCGAGACGCCCTTCGCGGCTGGCGGCCCATAGCCTGTCGAGTGTCCGGGCTGCCATGGCCTTCCAGGCGTCCGTGAAACCCTTGGAGGAATAAATCTGGCTGCAACAGCTGCTCGCAAGGCCCTCAGGCACCACCACGCCAATGCCCACTGCGCGACAGACGCGCAGGAACACGGAGGGCAGGTCATCGTGGCCCTCCACGGACCCCATCACCCGCGTGATGCAGGCCGGGAAATAGACGATGGCGTCGGCATCCGGGGAAGGATTCGCCGCCGCCGCCCGCAAAGGCCTCCATGAGGGTGGCGCCTGCAACTGCCTTGACCATAGCGGGAAGCCGGGCAGGGCACGCCGCAGCGTGCGAGTGAGGCGGGGCATGGCATCCCTCCCGAAGACCCGTCCCAGGCCGACACCCAGGTGCAAAGCCATGCGCACGGCCGCCTCCACCCAGGCGAAACGCCGGGCGGTCCAAAGGGCGAGCCGGTTGGCACGGGGGGAATGGCTCTCGCGGCGCAGCCGCTTCACGAGGTCGCCGGTGTTGATGTCGACGGGACAGGCGGAGGCGCAAAGCCCGTCGACGGCGCAGGTGTCGAGCACCTCATGGTCGAAGTCGGCCAGCAGCCGGCGCACACCCTCCCGGTCGCCCGCGTCCTCGAGATTCTTCAACGCCCGGCGC
>RGVM01000160.1 GCA_010027295.1 Chitinophagia bacterium | reverse complement strand
GCTGTCACGGAAGGCGATGGGTCTGCCGAAGCAAGTCTCGATGCCTGTGAGGCTTTTTATCTGCGGGTCGAGGGCGGTGCAGAAGCGCTGGAGGTTGCGTGCGCCACCGGTGGAGGCGGTGAAGCCCCAGTAGACCATGGGGTCGTTGTTGAAGACGGAGGATACCAGGTCGATGGTGGTGCTGACGCGGTCGACGCCGTCCATGGAGGCCCTGAGTATCTTGCCGACGGGGTCCCATCGGACGCGGAGCATATGCCATCTGCCGTCCTCGATGTTATCGTTGCCGGCCAGTGCGGTGACCGGTCCGGCGAGGTTGTGGATGGAAGCATGGTCGAGGTTCCCGTTGCGTTGGATGGCGATATGGTCGAAGGCGGGGTCGTTGAGGTCTGTGTTCTGCCAGGTGTCGATGGTGATGCCGATGGAGGGTGTGACGCCCTGGAAGCCGAGGCCTCCACCGAGCGTGCCGATCTGGGTGCTGATGGGTTGGAGGACGAAGGCGATGCCGTCGGCACCGTTGGCGTCGGTGGAGCCGAGGTAGACGGAGAAGCTGAAGTCGAGCGTGTCGCGGAGGCTGATCTTGTAGATGTTCCAGACCGAGCCGTTGATGCTGTTGAGGTCCTGGGTGAGGGTGTAGCAGTTGCAGTTGTCCTGGGTGGCCGAGCCGTTGAGGTAGTAGGGGTTCGCCACCTGCCCGGCGGCATTTGGCAGGCCTGCGAGCATGCCGGCGAATGCCAGTAGCCAGCGTATCTGTCGGTATGTGGCGGGCATATTTTCGACGGGCTGGATCAGACGTCGAGGTTGGCGTACTTGGCGTGCGATTCTATGAATTCGCGGCGAGGCGCCACTTCGTCACCCATGAGCATGCTGAAGACCCTGTCGGCCTCGGCGGCGCTCTCGATGGACACCTGTTTGAGGGTCCGGGTGGCCGGGTTCATAGTCGTTTCCCATAGTTGCGAGGCGTTCATCTCGCCCAGTCCCTTGTAGCGCTGCACGTTCACGCTGTCCTCCTTCCCTCCGCCGAGCTTTTCGACGTAGAAGCGGCGCTGCTCCTCGTTCCAGGCGTACTCCTGCTCCTTGCCCTTCTTGACGAGGTAGAGGGGCGGTTGCGCGATGTAGACATAGCCCTGCTCCACCATCTCCTTCATGTACCGGAACAGGAAGGTGAGGATGAGGGTGGCGATATGGCTGCCGTCGATGTCGGCATCAGTCATGATGATGAGCTTGTGGTAGCGGAGCCGGGAGAGGTCGAGGGCCTTGGGGTCCTCTGGCGTGCCGATCTTGACGCCGAGGGCGGTGAAGATGTTGCGTATCTCCTCGTTGTCGTAGATGCGGTGCTCCATGGCCTTCTCCACGTTGAGGATCTTGCCGCGTAGGGGGAGGATGGCCTGGAAGTTCCTGTCGCGTCCCTGCTTGGCGGTACCGCCGGCGGAATCGCCCTCGACGAGGAAGAGCTCGCATTTCTCGGGGGCGCGCTCCGAACAGTCGGCCAGCTTGCCGGGCATGCCCCCGCCGGTGAGGACGGTCTTGCGCTGCACCAGTTCGCGGGCCTTGCGGGCTGCGGCACGGGCCTGTGCCGCCAGGATCACTTTGCTAATGATGGATTTGGCCTCCCTGGGGTTCTCTTCGAGGTAGACTTCCAGTGCGCGCGAGACGGTCGTCTCCACGATGCCGCTGACCTCGCTGTTGCCGAGCTTGGTCTTCGTCTGACCCTCGAACTGGGGCTCGGGGACCTTGACGGAGATGATGGCGCTCAGGCCTTCGCGGAAGTCGTCGCCCTCCACCTCCACCTTTGACTTCTCGAAGAGGCCCTCGCGCTTCCCGTACTGCTGGAAGACACGGGTAATGGCCCTGCGGAAGCCGGAGACGTGCGTACCGCCCTCTATGGTGTTGATGTTGTTGACGTAGGAGAAGATGTGCTCGTTGTAGGAGTCGTTGTAGTTGATGGCCACTTCGACGGCCACGTTGGAGTCGGCGTCATGTCCCTCCATGTACATCACGGACGGGATGAGGGGTGTGCGCTTCCCGTTGCGGTCGAGCATCTCGACGAACTCTGTGATCCCCCCTTCGCTGTAGAATTCGCGGCTGTAGGGGTCTGACCCTTCCGACGTCTCCCGCTCGTCTGTGAGCACGATCCGGATACGGCGGTTGAGGTAGGAGAGTTCCCTAAGCCTGCCTTCGAGGATGTCGCGGTTGTAGACGCCGCTGGTGAAGATCTCCAAGTCCGGCCAGAAATGCACCCGGGTGCCGGTACGCTGGCTGGTGCCCGTCTCCCGGACGGGGTACTGGGGGACGCCCCTCGCGTATTCCTGCTCGAAGGTCTTTCCGTCGCGCTCGACCTGAACATGGAGGCGGGTGCTGAGGGCGTTCACGCAGCTGACGCCGACGCCGTGCAGGCCGCCCGAGACCTTGTATGTGTTCTTGTCGAACTTGCCACCTGCGTGCAGGACCGTCATGACCACTTCCAGCGCGCTACGGCCTTCCTTGGCGTGCATGCCCGTGGGGATGCCACGGCCATCGTCCTGTACGCTGACGGAGTTGTCGGGGTGTATGCAGACGGCTATGTTGCGGCAGTATCCGGCGAGGGCCTCGTCGATGGAGTTGTCGACCACTTCGTATACCAGGTGGTGCAGGCCCTTTACCCCGATGTCGCCGATGTACATGGCCGGCCTCTTCCTGACTGCCTCCAATCCTTCCAGCACCTGGATACTGTCTGCGCCGTAGCTTTTGGCCTTGCCTTCCTGTTCGTTGATTTCCATAATGTTATAAGGGTTTCCCCTTTCATGGGGGAATGTCGAAGGATGCGAAATTACTGAAAATCGGCGCCATACCCTCGACCCCGTTTCCGGTGGGCTGTGTCTATCTTTGCATCCCAATGACCGCCCACCCCGACATTCTTGGCATATCCATAGGCCACCCGGTCATGGCCGGTGAGCTGGAGCTGATCCAGGAACGGGGGAGGAGCATCCCCGGCAGTTGGCGGTACGGATACCGCAGGCACCGCCGGCCGGCTGGGATGCAGTCGGAGGACACCGGCATGCTGGTGTATGACAAGCCTCCGGGCAGGACGGGAACCCTGGGCCTTCGCTTCTGCGTCACGGGGCATTCCTGCGAGCGGCATGGGGAGGGGGGCTGCGAGGCGGAAGGGTCAGCAGCGGCGGATGCCTGCAAGGATCGGTATTCCTTCATAGATGTATTCCGTCTCGATTTCGGGTCCATCCAACTCCTGCCCTTTGTCAAGGGAAGGAGTCGCCCGGACGAGTTGCAGGAACTGCTCACCTTCCGGAAGGAGGGTTCCGTGGAGATCCCCATACCCATGGAGAGTCGTATCACAGACTGTCTGCGGGAAGTCTCCTCCCATGCCTACCGCGATCAGCACGAGGATATCTACCTCAACGCCCAGGCCCAGATACTCATGCTGTATGTCATAGAGGCGCTGAGCAGCGGGGAGGAGTCGGCCGTCCCCGCTTGCAAGTTCCTGGCCAACGAGCTGGACAGGGACAAGATCGTAAGGGCCCGAGAGATTCTCATCCGTCACATCGGGGAGCCCATCACGATACGGGAACTCAGTCGCAAAGTGGCCATCAACGAGTGCTACCTGAAAAAGGGCTTCAAGGTGCTCTACGGATCTACGATATTCGATTTTTACCAGGGGCAGCGCATGGAACACGCTCGCTACCTGTTGTACGAGAAGGGGCTTTCCGTCTCCGAAGTGTCGCTGCAGCTCGGGTATTCCTCCATCTCGCATTTCTCGACCGCCTTTAAGAAGCACACGGGCCTCAAGCCCTGCGAATTGCTGGGTCGCTAAGCCACCCCGGCAAGTACGAAGCAAGTCAATCTCTTGCGATTGCAGGGCCGTTTACATACTTTTATCCCAAGTACGAAGGCGAAGCCCGCTTTCGAAGTCCTCAACCCATTGAAAATGAGCTTCTTGAAAACCGCACTCCTTCTTGTCGGCGTATCCCTGGCAGGGATTGCCGCTGCCCAGCCCATTCCGGTGCTCGACACCGTCGCCAAGGATTTCATCGCCCGTAGGAATTACGGACTGATTGAGATTCAGGCTGTTCAGACGGGCGACCATGTACCTTTTTGGATGCGCGCCCTCCAGTATGGCAACAAGCCCCTCACTGGCACATCCCTCGCCGCAATAGGCTCCTACGTCAAGGATTACAACCCCGTCAGAAGACGATTCGACTGGGGCTATGGCGCACAGGTCAGAGGCAACCTCGGGAGCGCGGCCAATGTGACATTGCTCGAAGCATACGCCAAGGTCAGGTTCAACCCATTCGAGGTCAAAGTAGGCAGGTTCCGTCAGGTGCAGGGCCTGATAGACACCGCCCTCGGCATGGGAAGCTTCGCTTATTCCGGCAACAGCCTCCCCATTCCAATGATACAGGTGAATCTTCCGGAATACTCCTTCCCCCTCTTCGACAGCCTCATCAGCTTCAAAGGCAGCATTGCCCAGGGATGGATGGGGGATACCCGTACCAAGTACATGAATAATTTTAAGACGCTTCCAGAATACATACACCAGAAGTCCCTACACATGCGCATCGGAAAGCCGGAGGCGAAAATGAGGGCGGTGCTGGGATTCGTACACGAGGCCATGTGGGTGGACAACAAACAAATGGTCGGAGCCTCCGCGTACAAGTTGTCTCCCTTCGAGACTTTCATGTATATCGTCACAGGTAAAAACTACCTGTACAAGCCTGGCAACCCTCTGACAACCAACATCGGCAACCATGTCGGACATATCGACGTGGGTCTGGAGTTCACAAGGCCGACCACCGAGACACGCGTCTACCGGGAGTTCCTGTACGACACCGAGAATTCTTTCACCCGAGGAAGCCTGGTCGACGGCATCACAGGATTCAGTGTCGTCAACCGCAAGCCAGCCGATGGGGGCATGTACATCAGGCGCTTCACGATGGAATACCTGTCCACCATGAACCAGGCCTACAACCCCTCCAGGCCCTACAATCACGACAACTATTACAACCACGAGTTTCTCTACGAAGGGGCGTCCTACAAGGGTACTGGCATCGGTTCACCTTTCATCCCCATGCGTTCCGAGATCCGTTCGACTTTCCCGGCACAAAGCGTCATTATCATCTCGTTCAACAATACCCGGGTCAAGGCGTTGCACATGGGCGTGGAATGGGCCTACGACAAGGTGCTTGTGCGCCACAGAATGTCCTTTTCACGCAACTATGGGATGTTCGAGTCGAAGACCACGTTCCCTGTCAGCAACCAATTCTCCACCAGCGTGGAAGTGGGCGTCCCCCTACGTGAGGGATGGCAGGCACGGGCCCTCTTCGCACTGGATTCCGGAGGGTTGTTTTACAACTCTACGGGCGGGTTCATCTCGATGCTCCGCCTCTTCTAGTTTTCGGCGGCCTCGGCCGGAACCTGAGTGCCCTAAAAAAAACCGAATCTCAATTATTGCTTTTGTTTATAATTCGCCACATCTTTACCCAACGTCACTTCAGTGATCCTTTTCCCGCCCCTTGCTCCAGGGGCCGATTCCCAAATCCTGAGAAAGCCATCCGGCCGTACTTCCACATGACGGCATCCTCATCCTGCTGAACGACCCTTTCCGGCCCAAGGCCGTATCTTGAAATCCTGTAGAAAGCCCTGGTATCCATTCCTGACGAAGGCCATGTCTGCATGCATCCGCATGCCAGTACCTGAAACCTCATCCGTCCCCCATGAATGCTTTTCTCACCAGGCGCTTCTTTGCGAATGTCACTTCCCGCTGGGTCATCTTTTTCATTGAGCATCTCCTTTCCGTACTGTCCATTTTACTGACGGTCCTCATCGTCGTGAGCTTCCAGAATCTGTCTATCACCGGTAGCCAGATGATCGTTATCGTGGCATTGAACGCCGCCGTGGGTTCTGTGAGCATGCTGGTGAACAAAACCCATCATGGCCTGATCCGATATTCGGAGGTCCGCGACCTGTACACCGTACTCCGCTTCGCCCTGCTCTACCTTTGCATATGGCTGGTTATGCTGCCGGTGCTGGCCGGCTGGCTGGGCATTGGATATGGGATTGCGGCGACCATCCTCGCCGTCAACACGGTGCTCACGGCCTTGCTGATGGCCGCCTTCCGACTGGGCGTTAAGGAGGTCTACACACGTGCCATGTACGGCATGCACCATAAGAACAACATTGTCATCTACGGCGCCGGCGATATCGGACTCGCCACCAAGAAGGCCATCGAGTTCGACAAGAAGTCCAACTGCCGTGTCATTGCCTTCATCGACGACAGTCCCGACAAAGCGGGGAAGACCCTCAACGGCAAGCGGATCCTGGCCTTCGACCCCGAGCCGCTGGAGGCCTTCCTGCTCCACAACAACGTGAGGGAGGTGATCCTGTCCGTGGATATCGAGTCTTTGCGTAAGGACGCCCTCAGTCAGATCTGCCTGCGCAACGACATCCACCTCACGGTGATACCGCCCCTGAGCCAGTGGATCAAGGGC
>RGVM01000159.1 GCA_010027295.1 Chitinophagia bacterium | reverse complement strand
GAACAACACACCCAGCTGGAATCGGAAATGTCGGATGATCACCGCCCCGGGGCGGCGTATCCGCTCCGGGCCAGATCATCGAATAGCTTCTGCACCCTTGGGATGCCGGCGGCGTCGTTGATGTCGTAGTAGCGGTAGACCTCGTAATCGGTCCGGTGTATGCCGTTCTCCTGGATGGCGCCCTGCGACTTGTACTCGCCGATCACCCAGTCGGCCACGATCTTGTAGCTGACCTTGTCGTTCTCCTTGAAGCGGAAGGCCCTGTCGAGCCGGAAGCTGGGCGCGTCGGCCTTGATGCGTGTCTCCGGGAAGCCATCGAGCTGTGTGAACTCGGTCGGTTTGGCGTCGTTCCGCATGGGACTGCCGGCGATGATGATGGGTCTGCCGGGCCCCTTGTAGCGCTGCACGGCCCGCAGGGCGAGGACGGCGGAGGTCTTGTGGTGACCGTGCTGTCCCGGGTGAGGAAGCATGGTGATGACGAAGTCGTAGCCGCGCTCCTGCAGCAGCCTGTCCAGACGCCGCTCGACGTAGGGGATGTCCCAGTTGCGACCGGAGACATAGGGCGTGATGTCCGTCGAGTAGTAGTCGTCCGGCTGCTCCATGAAGTAGATGTTGCGCACCCCCATGATGCGTGCGGCTGCGGCGATCTCCTCCTTTCGGATGAGGGGCAGGTGTGTGCGGGCGGTGACGGAGTCGAGCAGGTTGACGCCGTAGTATACGGAGCCGAGCTGTGCATCGGCGAAGCCGCCGCCGCCGTCGGTCATGACGGCCATGTCGACCACGCCCTTCAACTCGCGGGCGATCTTGAACATGGTGACAGAGAAGCCGGTCTCGTCGTCGGGATGGGCCGTGACGACGAGCACTTTGGGGCCCTGCGCCCGTGACGTGGACAGGCCCAGCAGGCAGGCAAGGCCGACGGTGAGGATAGCCTTCATGGTTGGTCTTTTGTTGGACATGAATATACGACAGAGCGGGAAACCCGTGCCTCAACCGCGTCCGCCGGCATCCCCGGGGTCAGGGTATCAGCTTGCGAAGAATCGCCATCTGGCCCAGATGGTAGTGGGTATGCTCGATCAGACCGAGGATATTGCGATGGCAACTGCCGTATTTGCCATCGTCGAAGTCGCCATCCAGGGCTGTCGCATCCAGACCCTCTACCACGTCGGCAAGGTGCCGTCCACGCTGCAGCGCCCTTTCCACTTTTTCCCTCCACAAGGTCGAAACTGAACCGGTCGTGCGCCTCCAGCGGCCCTCCCTGTAGCACACCCAGCACGGCGGATGCGTAGTAATCGATATGATGCAGGAGTTCCGCGATGGTGTGGGTATCACCATGCCGGGCCAACGCCTGCTGCCGGGACACACCGGACAGGACCTCCTGCATGCTGACGGCGGTCCAGTTGCCGCCGTCGTACAGTTCCCGGAGATGTCGGGCCAAGATGCGTGCGGGTTCCATGCTCGGGTGTTGGTTTATCAGGACAATTCGCTTCGTAATTTCGGACACTTGCGGATGCCATCCCATCATTGACTATCTTTCATCAAATCAGTCGCATGCAACCCTATGCCACCCTCAACACCGGACAACGGATGCCCCTCTTCGGACTGGGCGTCTATGACATGCACGGCGAACCGGCCGTCAACGCCATTCGCTACGCACTGGACATCGGCTACCGGCTCATCGACACCGCACAGGCCTATGAGAACGAGGAAGAGGTCGGCCAGGCACTGGGGCAGAGCGGCATCCCCCGGGAGGAGGTCTTCGTGACGACCAAGATCGCCAACACGGTGCAGGGCAGGGAGGGCGTCCTCGCATCCTTCGAGGAGAGCCTCCGGAAACTCGACACCGAATATGTGGACATGCTCCTCATCCACTGGCCGGTGAAGGACTGGCGCCGCGAGAACTGGAAGGCCATCGAGGAGATCGGCCGCAGCGGACGCGCGCGCGGCATCGGCGTGGGCAACTACCTCCTCCCCTTTCTGCATGAGATGCCCGACTACGCGACCGTCACGCCGGCACTCGACCAGATAGAATTCTCCCCCTACCTCGTGATGCACAAGGAGTGGGAGCACTGCCGAAACCACGGCATCCTCCTGCAGGCCTATACCCCGCTGATCCGGGGACAGCGCTTTGGCGACCCCAAGCTGGTTGCGCTGGCGGAGAAATACGGGAAGACACCGGCCCAGATCATGCTGCGATGGTGCATCCAACAGGGTATCTCGACCATCCCGAAATCTGTCGAACCATCCCGTATCCGCGAGAACTTCGACATCTTCGACTTCTCGATATCGGAAGAAGATATCAGGACACTCACAGGGTTCGACGAGGGCCTGCGAATCATCGAAGACCCTATGGACATGTGGTGAGCCCCCGTGGCGGAGACCATCCCCGACGCATTCCGGGCATGGACAGGGAAAATCCCCCGGGCGGCTCGTTCTTATCCTTTCGGAATGCGCATCCATCAGAAGGTAAGACTGCCCTGCATCGCCCGCGTGGCCAAGCCTTGCCGGCATACAGCTCTGGCCTGCCTGCTGTCCTGCACCACCTGCCTGACATGGGCCTCCGATCCCATCCGCCCTGGCTGGACCGACGCCGTCGAGCGAAACATCTATGCGGGACGGATCGCGGAAGCGAAACGAGCCCTGGCCATGCGGCCAGGCCAAACGCCGGCGAACGTGGGATGGGAGACCCTCCTGCAGGCGCGTATCCGGCACGACGAGGGCGACTGGACCGGAAGCCTCGCACTGCTGCGGCCACAGATCGACCGGCTCAAAGCCCGTGGCAATGACCCGGAACTGCTCGCTGAATCCTGTCTGGAATATGCCCGGGCCTGCCGTTCCCTCGTCTGGCTGGCCCCCTTCGGCAGCATCAGTGATACCGCCCTCCTCCTTGCCACCCGCCACCGACTGCCCGCCCATATCCGCGCGCGCGCCTTTGGCAACAAGGCCCTGTTTCATGTCCTCCACTTCGAGACTCGAGAAGGAGCACCCAGCCTCGACTCCCTCACCCGACTGATGGACGAGGCAATGGCCGGGACAGACCACCTGTATCAGACAGATGTCGGCATCGCCATACAGATCAGCTTTTTCCGCAACTATGACTATCCCAGGGCCAGAGCCCTCGGCGACAGTCTTTTCCGGTTCCTGGCGATTGAACCCCACACGGCCGGAGGATACGCCAGACACATGCTATGGAGGGCCCTGGCGAACCGGTTCAACGACGATGTCACGGGTCCCGGACCATCCAACTTGTACCCGGACGCACGAAGAAAATGCCTTTATTCGATAGACAAGGCGAAGGCAATCATCCGGCAACACTATCCCGGTAACAGCGTCGATATCGCCGGACTCGAAAACCTCAGAGGATTGGTCTACCAAAAATCGGGGGACAACTTGAACGCCTGGGCATGCCTTAAGCGGAGCGAGCGGGAACTCGTCCGGATCGATCCGGACATGCAGCGCTACTACTATGTCCACTATGTGAACGTCTTCTACCAGATGTTTATCGTGGATGTACTGTATGAAGGGGCGCGGCTGGCACCGATGCTCGACACACTGCAGGCCAGATGCCGACGTATCGCCCGGCTCTGGCCTGCATGGGAACGGATGGACCGGAACGCGCTGGGACATTTCCGGTTCAAGTACACCACCGATCCCGAATACCTGCTGGTGCGGCTCTGCCATCTGCGAAACCGGCTGAAGCCCGACCCGGCATGGCTGGAAGAGGCCCTGGCCGCCCAGCAACGAGGCAAGTACCGGGAGTTGGGCGAGCGGATGCAGGCCTTGACCGGCAACGCCCACCCCCCTGCCGCCACGCTCCGGGATGTTCGCAAGAGCCTGGCGGCCGACGAGGCCCTGATCAGCGCCAGCGATGTACACATCCGCATCGAGACCACCCAGTTCATCATCGTCACGCGGGACACCCTGGCACTCGTGGAAGCCAGGGATGTCAAAAGGGAGATTGTGAAAAGCATGGAATTCCTGGACGGCGACAGTCTCTTCCTCGACCCGATACGCTACCGCGACACCTACCACCGACTTTGGCAACACATCTTCCGCGACCTGGAACCATGCCTGCGGGGTATCCGGAAACTACTGATCATGCCCTCCGGCTATACCGCAGGATTCAACTTCGACATGCTGGTACCTGACACCATCGGCACGCATCGCTTCCGTGACCTGCGGCTGCTCCGCGACCGGTATCACATCCGGTACGACTACTCCTGGCCCATCGCCCAGATGCGGAAGCAGCGCCCACATCCATCTGCGTCCCCCAACGGCCGCATGGCCCTCGTGCCCGACTATGAGGGCACACCCCTCTACCGGCTGCCCTTCTTCGAACGCTCCGCCCAGACCCTGCAGGAACAGTTCGGCTTCCGGATGTACGACCAAGGGAAAGCCACCTCGGCCGAACTGCTGGCAGCCCTGCCCAGGACCGACCTCCTGCATGTGTCCGCCCATGGGGTTTCTAATATCGGATTCAACAGCAACCCGTTCATAATCCTCGACAGCACGGAACCGGGACTGTCCCACCGGCTGAGCCCTCAGGAACTGCTCACGACCCGCACTGATGCCGACCTGGCCGTCCTCTCCATCTGTCACGGCGGCATGAGTGAATGGTCGCACCAGGAAGTCCTGAACCTTGCCTACTGGTTCAGCTATGCCGGGGCACGAAGCTGCCTGTACGCCTATGGCAGGGTCGACGACCGTTCCACCGCCGCCATCCTCGAATCCTTCTACCGTCGGTTGCAGGAAGGCCAATCCCGATCCGAAGCCCTCAGAGGGGCGCAGGATGAATACCGCCGGAATGCACGTTCCGATGAGGAGTTGAACCCTATCTACTGGGCCGTCCTCACCCTGGTGGGAGATGACGGCCCGGTGCCGGCCCTGTCCACATACAGGAAACCATCCATGACTGGCGCCGGTCCCTGGCTGGCCGGCATCGCCGCCGCCCTTTCCCTGCTCCTTCTGGGATGGCGTCTCCGTCGGGAATCCGGGAAATCCCAACCCCTCTGGAAGAAATCCTGAGCCCTGGATATGGACGAAAAAAGCCCTTCCGGTCGACCGGAAGAACCCTTGCACACGACATGAGACAGCTTACTTCGACTTGCCGGGTAAGAAATAGCCCACCGAAAGTCCCCAGACGTTGTTGTTCCAGGTAAGCCCCGGCGTATTGGAGATGTTCGACAACCCCTTGAGATAGTTCAGTCCGACCGTCAGACCCGTCTTCAACCGAACGCCGGCCCGCAGGTCGACGCCGAAGTCGAAGCGGTTCAGCTGTCCCGGCTTGCTGCCAAGCTCCAACTTCTCCACCCCATCGTCGGCCTTCTCCGATGCGGCGAGATTGAACCCAAGGTTCGGACCGCCTCCGAGATAGAATCCACCCGCCCCCTGGTAGACGAAGGCCAGCGGGAGGTCGAGCGACGTGAACCGCGTCTTGTCGGTATGTCCCTGGTGGGCAATGCCCGTGCCCTTGCCCTGTAGCAACACCTGCGGCTGGAAGGCCCAGCCCATGCCCATCGGCAGCTGCGTGACCAGGCCCAGACGCCAGGAGGGCATGGCCTGCTTATCCGAATTGATATCGTCGTCGTTCGAGGAGATATGGGCAACGTTGAGACCCGCCAGGATGCCGAACCGACCCTGGGCCCGGGCGGTACCGACGGTGAGGACAACAATGGCGACGGCTGTCAGGAAGGGCTTCATGATGAGGGTATTGGGGGTAAGAATATGAATGGCATTGAGCATCCGACCTCAGTTTGACACTCGGGCCGGCACGACGACCTGCAGGTCGGTGTGTCCCACCGTCGGGGCATCGTTCGGACCCTTGATGCCCGCCTTGTGCATCAGTTTGAGCTGCACGCTCCCGGTGCCGGCAGCCCCCACCGTCCAGGTCGAGGTGACGCCGACCGGGTACCCGGCGGCATCCTTGTCGGTCTTGGTGACGGAGAGGTTCAATCCGGAAGGGATGAAATAGAGTTCGTGCGCCTTGCCCTGTGCGATGATCGAAGGCGTGAGGTCGGTCTCCCGGCCCGAGACGATGTTCAGAATGCGGACGTTGAGCGTGTAGGTCTGGTTGGATAAGAGCCGAATGGTATCGATCCGGCTCGGCGGATTGCCGCCGTCCCCGTCCGGATCCTCCATCACGAAGGTGGCCACGGCCGCCCCCGGCCGGCTGAACGACAACTCGACCTTGTTGATGGCCTCGTGCTCGTTCTCGTCGTTCGGGTTGGATGCCTTCTTACAGGACAATATGCCAGCCGACACCCCGAGAAGCAGTAGGATCCCGTATGTATGCCTCATATCCCAAAGGTAGGGAATTCGACATATTTGAAACATTGTTGCAAATAATTCCAGAAACGGGTAAAAGGCGAGGCAGACGGTCGGGGGTCGGCTTCAGAACTGGAATCGGAGTTGTACCTGGATGTTGCGTCCCGCCTCGTCGTTGAAATACCGGAACCGGTTCATGTAGTCGCGGTAGGTCCGGTT
>RGVM01000158.1 GCA_010027295.1 Chitinophagia bacterium | reverse complement strand
TCCCGCCGAGCCAGCCCGCAGGGTATCGACGGCATGACCCATGAAGGCGTCGTACAGCCCGAATCTGTCGGCATGGGACTGTGTGTGCTGTAGCTTGTCGCGGACCTGGCCGATATCGCAGCAGGTGTCCTTATGGTAGATCAGCCGGCCTGTGCGCACACATTCTCCCAAGAGGGCACTGCCTACCAGCCGCTTGTACGGCGTGGGGCATTCATAGAAGCCCAGGGGGATGTCGCCTGTGGCGTCGAGGAGACGGCGGAAATTGTCTTGGAAGACCTGGTCGGGCTCTTTCTCTGCGGCAAGCATGTTGGAGAGGATGATGACGGCTTGCACGCCAGTATCATGGATGCGGCGGATGAACGCCGCCTGCGACCGGCTGTCCGTCGAGAAGGTTCCGGATGCCACCACGGGCACTTTGCCCTTGGCGATGCGTACCACATGGGTGGTGACCTGAAGTCGCTCTTCCGGTTCCAGGTCGAACATCTCGCTCGACAGGCAGTTGGCGAACAGGCCAGCGGCGCCCGCCTCGAGGTAGGCTTCCGTGAGGCGGGTGAGGGCGTCATAGTCCACCTTCCCCTCTTCCGTGAAAGTGGTGAGCATGACGGGTATGAATCCTTTCTTCCGTGCCGGGGTCATCGTTTTCTCTTGCATATCTGAGCCGTTAGTTTCTGTCATGTCAATATTGGGTGCAGGTCTATGGAGAAGATGTTTGGGAAATACGCATGCTGTGGTTCGTAGATGTGCTTCTCAGCACTTTCCCGGTGTGATCCTGAAAAATAATGTAATAAGGAAGAGTGACTGGAACCAAGGATGATGAAGTGATCAGTCCAGTCTGCGATATCGAAGTTTCTTCGCTTCGACCCTCATGCCAGCGTTATGGCATTGGATGACGAAACGACCGCTTTGGTAGGTGCTGTCGGTATGTGTCATCACGAGCGAGTCTTTTACCCAGATGCGTATATGCGGACCGCGGGCCTCGACGCGCATCGGGAACCATTCGCCGTCTGATGTGAGCAGCGCGTTAGCCTTGCCGGTGGGCTTCCCGGGCCGCCACAGCCAGCCGGTATGGCTTCCTGGTTGTGGCAGATCTGTGCCTCATAGCCGACAGGGAATCCGTTGGGGTTGGGGGTCGGCTCGACGGCCCTGAAATACAGCCCGGCGTTAGCGCCCTTACCCAGGTCTGTGATACGGAACTCCCCTTCCACTTCTAGGTCGGAAGCGACGGGGGCGGCATAGAGGTGCCCTCTTGCACCCTCTCCCACGATGACGCCGTCCGTGACAGTCCATTGGGCATCTCCCCTTGCGGTCCAACCTTCGAGGTCGCGTCCGTTGAAGAGCGATATCCATTTTTTCCTCGCCTCCCCCCTCTGGGTATGCCCGGAAAAGGACAGCAGGGCCAGGGCTGCCAGGATCAAAAGCGGAAGGGCCTGAAGGCCTGACCAGGATGTCAAGAATTTTCTGAGAGCCTTTGCCATACAGAGGGCTTGTTCTGCGGTGGGTGGAATCTATTTTGCGATAAATTACGCAATAAAAGGAAACCAGCCACCCATCCACAATCCACTTTCATGAAACCCATCGTCCAGATTTCATTGGACCTCACGTCCATCGACGAGGCGCTCGAGACGGCCGCCCTCGCGCTGCGGGCCGGCGTCGACTGGCTGGAGGCCGGCACGCCGCTGATCCTGGCGGAGGGACTGCATGGCGTCCGAAAGCTACGAGAGGCTTTCCCGCGGGTGCCCATCGTGGCCGACCTCAAGACGATGGACGGCGGCTATCTGGAGGCCGAGATGATGGCCAAGGCGGGAGCCACCCATGTGGTGGTCATGGCCCGTGCCCATGCCGAGACGGTGAAATGCGTGGTGCAGGCCGGAAAGGACTATGGCGTCGCCGTGATGGGTGACAACATGATCTGTCCCGACATGGTCGAGGGCGCCCGCTGGCTGGAAGACCTGGGCTGCGACTTCATCATCCACCACATTGGCTACGACGAGCGACGCGGCATCGCGGCCCAGGGGCATCGGATGCCGAGCCCGCTAGATCAGTTGCGCGAAGTAGTACAGGCGGTGCGTGTGCCCGTGCAGGCTGTCGGCGGACTGAGTCTGGAACAGGCCATCCAGTGCCCGGCCTATGGCGCACCGCTCGTCGTGCTGGGGGCCCCGCTGACCATCGACGCGGATGCCTTCCGCACGGCCGACGGGGACCTGGAGGCCTCGCTACGGCTGATCTGCGAGCGTATCCACGCGTATGGGGACGTGTGACTCCGTTAAAAAACAAATATGAATCCAAAGCTGCAGCCTGCCGTCGTCAACTATGCCTCCGCCAGGCATTCCGTCGAGCTTAGGGAGGTGGCCGTCCCGGAGATCGGCGATGAGGACGTGCTCCTGGAAGTGGCCAACGTGGGTGTCTGCGGAAGCGACCTGCACCAGTGGACGGCCGACCATAGCTGGCATGTGAACTATCCCGTCGTCCTTGGCCATGAGTTCGGCGGTACCGTGGCCGAAATCGGCGCCCGGGTGAAAGGATGGAAGGAGGGCGACCGTGTCGTCAGCGAGACGGCCGCCGTGATCGATCCCGACAACCCCATGAGCCGGGCCGGCCTGTACAACCTCGACCCCACACGCAAGGGCTTCGGCTATGGGGTGAACGGCGCGATGACCCGGTATGTGCGTGTGCCGGCGCGTTGCCTGCACCGGGTGCCCGACAGGCTTCCATTCGAACAGGCCTGTCTGACGGAGCCCTGTTCCGTCGCCTTCAATGCCGTGGCCGTCAACTCCCGGATACGTCCGGGCGACCGTGCGATCGTGATAGGTCCGGGCACCATCGGCATCCTTTGTGCCGCCGTGGCCCGTCTCTGTGGGGCGGAAGTAGCCGTCGTCGGCCTGGCTGCCGATCAGGGACGCCTGGCCATCGCCGGGCAGTATGGATGCACGGGCATCGTCGGCGACGCATCCGCATGGGTGAGGGAGCGAGACGGTCTCGGCGCCGATATCGTCATCGACGCGGCCGGGCACAGTTCCACCCTCTCCCTCGCACTCGATTGGGTGCGTCCGAACGGACAGATCACCAAGGTCGGATGGGGTCCACAGCCCCTGGGCTACTCCCTGGACAAACTGGTGCAGAAGAACGTCACCTTGCAGGGCAGCTTCAGCCACAACTGGCCCGTATGGGAGCGCGTCATCGCCCTGATGGATGCCGGCACCCTCGACGTGAGGCCCATCATCGGAGGCGTCTGGCCGATCTCCGGGGGATGTCGTAAAGAGCGTGCTCAAACCCGCATGACATGAGGCTTCAAGGGAAGGTAGCCATCGTCACCGGCAGCACGATGGGCATCGGGAAGGCCATTGCCAACCGCTGTGTGCAAGAGGGTGCACGCGTCGTCGTGCACGGACTGGAGGAGGAACGGGGCCTCGAGGTCGTCGCATCGCTGGGTGCCGACAAGGCCGCCCTGCTCGTCGGCGACCTTTCGGAGCCGGGACTCTGCCAGCGGCTGGTCGATCTGGCGGTGGAGTGCTTCGGACGGCTGGATGCGGTTGTCAACAACGCCGCCATCGTCGCGTCCTCCAATATCCATACGACCGACGCCGCCTTTCTGCGACGCCTGCTGGAGGTCAACACCATCGCACCCTTCCTGCTCATACAGGCAGCCTTGCCGCAGCTTACGGCCACGCATGGTTCTGTCTTGAACATTGGCTCCGTCAACGCCTACAGCGGCGAGCCCGACCTGCTAGCCTACAGTGTCAGCAAGGGGGCACTCATGACCCTCACCCGAAACCTCGGCGACACCCTCTTCCGCGAGAATGGTGTCAGGGTGAACCAGATCAACCCCGGCTGGGTGCTGACGGAAAAGGAAGTGCAGCGCAAGCGGGCGCACGGACTACCCGACGACTGGTACCGCGACCTGCCGGCAGCCTACGCCCCTGCCGGTCGGATCCTGCGCCCCGAAGAGATCGCCGCCGCCGCCATCCCCTGGCTGGAAGACGAGATCGGGCCCGTCAGCGGACAGGTATTGGAACTGGAACAGTATCCGTTCATCGGGCGAAACCCTCCGAAGGATGCGAGTACCATCCCAACACGAAAGTGATCTGTGCGCCTTATTTGTTGCCCATCGGAACTGTTCCGTGCGGAAGCATCGAACCGAACCTCCACATCAACCAACGTATCCGACATGCCCCGACTCGCCGCATTCCCCAAGGCCTTCATGCAGGCCCTTTGCAAGGACGGATCGATGAAGCTCTCCGAATGGATACGCCTGGCCTCGAAGCTCGACATCGACGGACTCGAATGGTATGCCGGATTCCTGCAGGACCGCGGCAACTGGGCCGGCTTCCGGAAAGAGGTGGAAGACCTGGGGAAATGCATTCCCATGGTCTGCTGCTCGCCCGACTTCACCCATCCCGACCCGGTATTCCGCGGCCAGCAGGTGGAACGACAGCGATATTGGATCGAAATGACGGAGGCGCTGGGAGGCTCATACTGCCGCGTGCTCTCGGGACAACGCCGGCCGGAACTGTCCATCGAAGAGGGCATCGGCTATGCGGAGGAATGCATCCGGGCCTGCCTGCCCTTCGCCGCCGAACGCGGCGTTACACTCATCATCGAGAACCATTACAAGGATGACTTCTGGACCTGGCCGGAGTTCGCCCAGCGGATGGACGTGTTCTGTGCCCTCGTGGACCGCATTCGCGATCCACATTTCGGAGTCAACTACGACCCCAGCAATACCTATCTCGCCGGCGAAGACCCCCTCGAGCTGCTCGACAGGGTGGTCGACCGCGTTGTCACCATGCACGCGAGCGACCGCTACCTGAAGTACGGCACACTGGAGGATTTGAGGAAGGAGGAAGGCGGGGCGGAAGGCTATGCACGAAGGCTCAGCCACGGGGAAATCGGGAAGGGACTGAACGATTACGACGCCATCTTCTCAAGACTTCGAAAAGCCAGCTTCGACGGATGGATCAGCATCGAGGACGGGGTGGACGGGATGGAACAGCTGGAGCGGAGCGTAGCGTTCCTGCGAGGCAAGATGCGCCTGCACTGGCCCTCTTGAAGACCTTGCAAGGCTTGATTCCGGCTCACTCGAATTCGAGCTCGTTGAGGAAGTACTCCCAGGAGGGGAGCTCTTCCAGACGAGAAGCCTTCTTTGATGAGGAAGCCTCCTTCTGCAGATATTCTCCCGACTCATCGATCGTTGTCGCAATGATGGGATTCAATTGCTTTGGGCTGCCATATGCCTCGAGGGAGGCGTCCGGGACGATCATTCTGGTTAACATGACGAGTTGTCTTGAAGTATTACAACGACCCTAAGGTAGGGAAAGTTGTAATTCTGTTTAATCATTTTATCATAAAATTAAACAAATTGTCGCAAACTATTCATTTTCAGAATATTTAGGAGGGGGCATTTTTTTTCAATACGACCGTCCCAGGGTGTCACAGGCGGCCTTGAGGAGGGAGTAGGCGTCGTTGGCATCCTGTCCCTTTTCCCAGAGCATGATACCGTTGGCGAGGGATTTGGCGAGCATGGACTTGCGTTTGATCGTGGGTTGGCCGTTGTAGTAGATGGTGTAGCTGTTGAAGCCCGTAACACTGACGGTGGCGCTGTCGGAGAGGGGGCTACCGTTCTGGGCGAGGATGGCGGAATAGGCGAGGGTGGTGCCCGTCTGGGTGATGCCGCTGGGCCGGCCATAGGCAGGCAGGCCGAGGATGGCCCTCTTGCGGGGCATGCCTCGGGTGTTGACCCAGTAGTTGAGGCTGGTCTGTGCGAGGGTGAAGTCGCTATGCTGACGGAAGGGGGCGGTGGTGCTGAAGTCGTCGTATGCCATGATATTGTAGAAGTCGACCTTGTCGCCCTGCAGGAGTTCGGCGGTGATGGCGTCTCGGTAGGAGCCGGCGTACTTGCATTTCGCGTTCACGTGGCAGCTGTCGCCGAGTTCCTGCATGAGGGACGTGAAGGTGGCGGATGTGCCGTCGGCGGTGGACGGGAACTCCCAGTCGATGTCGACGCCGTTCAGGTTGTTGGCCCGAAGGGCGCCCATGACCTGACGGATGAAGTAGTTGCGGCCGGCAGCCGTGGAGGCCATCTGGGCCCAGTTGGCCGTGCTGCCGTTGATGGAGAGGAAGGCCTTCGCCCCGTTGCGGCGGGCCTTGTCGGCTACGACAGTGAGCCTCCCGGGGTTGGCGATGGTGATGTCTCCCGACGAGGCGACGGCGGCGAATGCGTAGTTGACAACGTTGCACATCCGGAACTTTTGGTCGGGGATGGCGTCGGGATCACGGTAGGACGGCATGTAGCCGACGACGTAGAAGCCCAGGTCGGGCGGCGGTGTGATGGTAACAGGTGTCGGACCCGGCGGGTTGGGGTTGGGATTCTCCGATTTTCGACAGGATGAAACGGCCAGTGCGATCGACAGGATCACGATGAGCGGGAAGGCGGATGGGCGGTGTCCCCATCCGGGGAGCATGGAGTCGAGCATGGATGCGGGGATTTTCAG
>RGVM01000157.1 GCA_010027295.1 Chitinophagia bacterium | reverse complement strand
GGAGACACACGCACGGATGTGTTGTTGTAGGGATTCCTGACGGATGCGGCTGCGAAGAGGGCCAGCATCCTGCCCTTGCGGTCGAACAGCAGGAAGGGTCTCTCGAGATGCGCCAGTGTCGTCTCATGGCCGTCTTTGAACCGCAGTCTCCGCAAAGAGACGAGCGGATGCCGAGCCAGCAGCCAGTCACGACCGTCCGTCGAGGTCAGCAGCACCAGTGAGCCGAACTGCGTGGCGAGCGTAGCCGTCGTGGAGAAAAACTTGGCGATGGCATAGAATCGTCGGCGGTGGCTGTCGTACCAGAGATAGGGATCCTCGCAGGCCAGATCGGCGCTGGAGGAGACTATCGAGAAATGCGTGAAAGGCCCTTCCGGTGTGGGTGCCACCGCCATCCAGAAAGTCATGTGACCGAGGTCAGGCTTCCTGGATTTGTACATCATATAGTAGCGACCGTCGGGACCTCTCGTCACGGAGGGGTTGACGGTCACCTCCCATGTCCGGATGCTGTCAGGCTTCATGAGGTATTCGGCATTTCGTCGGAAGCCTCCATCGAGAAAGCCTTTGATATCCGGGGAGGATGCCACGCCGATGCGCTGTGTGCAGTTATACTTGTACCAGTGCAGCTGTTCGCGGGAGAGGGGCTTGGTGAAATGCATGTCGTCGGTGAAACTGTTGCTGATGAAGTAGAGATAGTAGCGGCCTTCGAAGAAGTTGACCTGCGGGTTGTGGAAAGTGTACCTGTCCCATCGATCCTTGTCGAACTCGCCCTTGAGGATGGTCTTGACATGATGGTAAGGGCCCGTCGGTCTATCCGATACCGCGACGGCGACCTCGGAATACTTCTGCCATCCCTTGAAACCGTGGAAGATGCGGTTGAGGCTATCGTCATCCACCGTGCGGGGGCCGTGCGGCCAGCGGGAATAGAAGAGGTAGTAGCGACCGTCCTCGCCACGGATGGCGCTGCCGCACCAGGTGTAGTAGCCCGGATCGATGAGGATGTTGGAGGAATCGACAGGTAGGAGGCGTGTGGACAGGTCTAGGTCGTCGGTTGTGGCGACTTGGGCTGAAGAAGGGGTTGACGAAAAGATGGCCAAGAGCATGAACACAAATAGGGAGGGAATGAGAAGGTGTTCAGGAACTTGTAAAGAACGGTACGGATGAATTGCCATGTGACTTGAGATATGGAGCTAGTTTGGATCTTCGCCAGGTAAAGATATCTATTTGAAGTGTTGGAAAAGCCTTCATGGGGGGAGTAGAAATCGAAAGACGAATCCGAATGGTATTTGTAACTTTAGTTTGATGTCAAAGTCTAAGCCGACTTAATCGAGGATGTCGGGATGCCAGAACTAGTTGTACAAGTGAGCTTAGAGGGCTTTTAGTATATCGATTTCACCTTCTTTTTATTATACAGAATGATGAACTGTAGAATTTGTGTTTACTTGCGACAGTTCATGTGCTCATCTTTTATCATTAGCGATTCCTTCATCTTCGATTGATTATACCTATAGCGTAGGATCTCAGTGTCTGGAAAGGGATTATTCAGAGAAAACCATACTCACAGATTATGAAGCCATTGTATAGGATGTTTTGGGCGACCATGATTTTTTTCCATTCGAACGATTCGACGGCCCAGACTGAATTTGCAAAAGGGGCTGACATCAGTTGGCTGCCACAAATGGAGGCTGCCGGCTATGTATTCAAAGACACAATGGGAAAGCCGAAAGACTGCCTGGCTATTCTTCGCGACCTGGGTATGAATACGGTTCGACTTCGTGTATTTGTAGATCCGAACCAAGACCCAATCAATGGCCATTGCAGTAAGGCAGAAACCATCGCTTTGGCCCTTCGTGCCAGGAATATGGGTTTTCGTGTGATGATCGATTTTCATTACAGCGACTCTTGGGCAGACCCGTCTAAACAGAATAAACCCAAAGCCTGGGATCTCCATTCTTTCCCACAACTATTGAAAGATGTATATCGTCACACATACGATGTATTGTCGGGACTGGAAGAGGCAGGCGTCTCTCCCGAATGGGTACAGATAGGCAATGAGATTGCCGGTGGCTTTCTATGGCCGGATGGGGCTACTCGAAACTGGACACAGTTGGGGCAATTGCTCAATCAGGGATATGCGGCCACCAAGAAAGCCAATCCTTCCACAAAGGTGATCGTACATGTGGATGAAGGAAACAATATTGGAAAATTCAATGCATTCTTTGATAGTGTAGTAAAGCAACAGGTCAAATACGATGTGATCGGACTATCCTATTACCCGTATTGGATTCGGAAAGACTATACCCTGACAATTGAAGACCTACAGGCAAACCTGATCGGTTTAGCGAGGAAATACGGAAAAGAGGTGATGATTGTTGAGACAGGCGGAGAGGTCAACAAGATTGAAAATACCCGTAATCTACTCGATGCGACGATTCGTGCGGTTCGGAATGTCCCAAATCATCAGGGAATTGGTGTGCTGTATTGGGAGCCTCAAGGCGTACAAAGCTGGAGTCGGTATGGATTATGCGCTTGGTTGGAGAATGGTCAACCTTCCCCGGCTTTGAATGCGTTTAAAAATTGAGTTTTGAAATTGTTCAAAGCCAATCTTTATCCAGAATACGCTGATGACACCCCTGCTTTTTTTAACATCAATACAAAGAGGATTCTGAGACGAATCCTCTGTAAGCATAGGACAGTCTGGAGAATGGCATCATGACACATTCTTCATATCTCAGTGATACTATACTCCAACAACAAATGGAAGGTGTATGGAAGATCAGTCGATACTAGACTGCACCTGACTGCAGTATTTAGGAAGCAATTAACGGATCCACTTCTTAGCCTATACCTCAGGAAATATCTTCCATTGTCACGCGCTCCTGCCCCCGGGTGAGCAGATGGATGATGAGCAGTGCCACCAGATAGGTACAGCCACAGAGGGTGAAGATGAGCTTGTAGCCTTCCTCCAGGTGTCCGGCCGACTTATACCGGTCGAGCACCTCGCCCACGAAGGCCGGGAACAGGATCCCACCCACAGCGCCGGCCATGCCCCCGATACCCACGACGGAACTAACCGCCTGCCGGGGAAACAGGTCTGCCGCCAGCGTGAACACGTTGGCGGCCCAGGCCTGGTGCACAGCGACCGCCAGGCTCAAAAGGGCCACAGCGGCCCAGGGGCTCGTAGCATAGCGGGCGAGGATCACGGAGAGCTCCAAGCCCGCGAAGATCAACAGCGAGAACTTCCGGGCCGACAAGGTGTCCCACCCGCGCGAGACCAGCCTCGAAGAGAAATACCCGCCGAAGATACTGCCGACCGTGGTGGCCAGGTAGATGGTCATCAGCTCCAGACTCGGCTTCTTAAGATCTAGCTGAAAGGTGGAGGCGAAATATGACGGCAGCCAGAAGAGGAAGAACCAGTAGATCGGATCGATCAAGCCCTTCCCCGTGACATAGGCCCAGGTGCTCCGCAAACGTAGCAGCCGAAGCCACCGGACAGGCCTCGCCGCAGCATCCCCGTCGCCGGAGGGCTTCTCACCCTCACGAATATGCGCAAACTCCTCCTTCGAGAGCCGCCGCTGTCGCTCCGGCACGTCGTAGAACACCCACCAGAACAACAGCCATACGAACCCCAGCGCACCCGTGATGAGGAAGACGCCCTTCCAGCCCGAATGCGCCAGCATGTATGGGACAATCATCAGGGAGACGACCACGCCGATGCTCGTACCCGCGTTGAAGATTCCCGTGGCCAAGGCCCGCTCCCGTTTCGGGAACCATTCGGCCACCGTCTTGACGGCGGCCGGGAAATTACCGGCCTCGCCCAGGCCCAGACCGATACGCGCAAGGATGAACCCCGTCGCCCCGCGGGCCACGGCATGCAGCATCCCCGCGATGCTCCACACGGTGATCGACAACGCGAAGCCCAACTTTGTACCGATACGGTCGATGAGCCTGCCGCTCACCAGCAACCCCACCGCATAGGCGGCGGTGAACGCCATCACGATCCGCGCGAAGTCGGTCTCCGACCAGCCGAAGTCCAACTCGAGGACGGGCTTCAGCAACCCGATCAGCTGCCGGTCGAGATAGTTGATCGTCGTGGCCGTGAATAGGAGGGCGACGACCCCCCAGCGGTATCCCTTTCTGGTCATTATGTCGTATTGGCATCACCCGCGTACCCATCGGTCCGCAGGCGTCTACTTATCGATACGGTTTCAATAGACCACTTCCAGTCCCCCTTCTTCGCGCAAGATGTCATTTCGAATGTGCACCTCCTTCCCAAAATGCACAAGCGAATGTACATTTTGGGGGTTCCAATTTGAGAACATGGTCTACGCTGGCAAGAGTTGTCGTGTCGGAATTCGAATAGCAATCCGTGCAATCTCGCGGATGATCATAGCCTGGGGCTTTCCGAACAGACAGCAGTTGACCTAACGTTGCAGCGCCTCCAGCCCGTCGATCACCCACACTCCTCTCCCATACGTCCCAATCACCAGCTTGTTCTCCTTAGGGTGCACGTAGAGGTCCTGGACCGACACTGTCGCGGGTAGGTTGGCCTGCAGCGATTGCCAGCGTTTGCCTCCGTCGCGGCTCATATACACGCCGAGGTCGGTGCCGCAGTAGAGCATCCCCTGGCGCTTCGGGTCTTCTCGCACGACGTTGACGGGCGCGGGCGGCAGATTGCCGGCGATGGATTCCCAGCTGAGGCCCATGTCGCGCGAACGGAAGATATACGGACGGTTGTCGTCCTCGCGACGGTTGCTCAGCGTCAGGTAAACGGTGCCCGATTCGTATTGTGATGCCACGAGGCGCGAGACGTGCGCCTTCTGCGGGATACCTGTCATGGTGCGCACCCAGGGTGCGCCCTCGCCGTCGCGGCGCCAGACCATGCCGTCGTCGGTGCCAACGTAGAGAAGTCCCTGCCGAAAAGGCGACTCATCGATGGCCGTGATGGCCTGGTGGTTGATGGCATAGGGTGTGCGGCCCATGCGTGTCTTGTCGTTGCGCGTGAGGTCGTCAGAGAGTCGGTTCCAGGTGTTCCCGCCATCGGTCGAACGAAAGAGGTACTGGAAGCCGTGGTAGATCGTCTTGGGGTCGTGCGGCGAGATCATCGTGTAGGCCAGCCATTCGCCGCGGTGTACTTCCTCGTCATCGGCCTTCTTCGGGTACATGTCCTTCGATCGGACCGAGTCGGGCAGCCGCAGGTCGCTCCGCATCAAGCGGCCATAGAAGCTGCTGGCATATACGATCTCGGGGTCCGTCGGATCGACGGCGATGATGGTTCCCTCTCCGCCGGGCGCGGCCGACCATCCCTTCACCGCAGTGTCTCGTGTGCCATAGGTGAAGGCCGAACTGCCCATGTAGCTCCCCTCGTCCTGTACGGAGCCGAGGATGCGGTGGGGACTGCGTGTGTCGTATGTCACGTTGTAGAACTGCGTGGTGGGGATCTTTCGGAAGAAGTTCTTCCATTTCTTCCCGCCGTTGTAGGAAACGATCACGCCGCCGTCGTTACCGTTGAGGAGGTACGCCGGGTCGGCGGGGTCGATCCAGAGGGCGTGGTTGTCGCCGTGCATGCGCTCGCTGTCCTTGTCCTCGCCACGCATCACCTGGAAGGTCTTGCCACCATCCACCGAACGGGCCATGGGCACACCTAGTATGTACACGACGTTCTCGTTCTTCGGGTCGACACGGATCTGTCCGAACACCCATCCGTAGGTGCCTGCAAAGCGTTCGAGTTTGTCATCCTCGGTGCTGACGCGCGTCCAGTGGGCACCCTTGTCGTTGCTGCGGTACACCTGCACCCCGTAGGGGATGACCTGGATGGGGCGGCCGTAGGGGTCGAGCTCGTTGGGTTTGGGTTCGCGCTTGGGGGTGTGGTTGTCCACGGAGGCGTAGACGACGTTGGGGTTGCTGCGCGAGAAGGCCAGTCCGATTCGGCCGGTGAACTTCGTCTCGGGCAGTCCGGCATCTGACACCTGCCAGGTGTCGCCTCCGTCGGTCGACCTGTAGACATGGTCGCCGTCCTCGGGCACGGGGTCGCTCCAGCGACGGCGGATGCGGTTCCAGGTAGAGGCCAGCAGCGTGTTGGGGTCGGAGGGGTCCATGGCGATGTCGATGGCGCCGGTATGGTCGTCGTTGCCAAGTATCTTCTTCCATGTCTGGCCGCCGTCGGTGGTCTTGTACACGCCCCGGTCGGCATTGTAGCTCCACTCATGCCCGCCGGCGGCTGCGTAGGCGATCTCGGGATTGGAGGGATGGACGACGATGCGGGCGAGGGTGCCCGTGTTCGTCAGACCGGAGTGCTTCCATGTCCGACCACCGTCGGTCGACTTGTAGATGCCCACGCCGGGCAGGGAGGCGCGGAAGATATTGGCCTCTCCGGTGCCGAGGTAGATGATGTCGGGATTGGAAGGGGCGAGGGCGAAGCAGCCGATCGACTGTGTCGCCTGACCATCGAACAGCGGCGTCCAGTTCTCGCCCGCGTCCGTCGTCTTCCAGAAGCCGCCCGTGGCGAAAGAGGCGTACATGATATCCCGGTTGCCCGATATG
>RGVM01000156.1 GCA_010027295.1 Chitinophagia bacterium | reverse complement strand
GGGAGTGGATCTCTCCGTGGAGGAGGTGAACCCGTTGATGGGCTTCCGCAAGACGGAAGCCATCGCCCAGGTGCTGACGAGGCGTGGGCTCGACGCCGGTGACGCATCGGTGGATGCCATACACGCCAGCTTCGTCAGTTCGATGGTGCGGTTCTATGCAGAATCGGATGACGTAGCCCCGATGGAAGGCGCTGACGATATCTTCCGGTATCTGCATGGGAAGGGTGTTCGCGTGGCCCTGAACTCGGGATTTCCCCGGACCATCGTCGACACCATCGTAGGCCGATTCGGCTGGCAGATTCGCGGCCTCGTGGACGATACGATCGCCAGCGACGAGGTGGAGAGGGGCCGACCATTTCCTTTCATGATAGAAGAGCTGATGAGCCGGTCCGGCATCGCATCCGCCAAAGAGGTCGTGAAGGTCGGCGATACGTCCGTCGACATCCAGGAGGGCCGAATGACCGGCTGTGGACTCGTCGTCGGGGTCACGACAGGATCCTTCGGTAGGGCGGCTCTCGAGTCCTTCTCCCCGGATTTTGTCATCGATTCCCTGCTGGAGCTCAAATCGATCCTCCGATGAGGACCGACATGGCCCGGATGACCGTCTTCCACGCCGAAAGGCGTGCCTTCGAGTTGGTGGACGTGGAGATTCCTGAACTCGGCCCGGGCGAGATGCTGGTGCGGAACCTGTATGCGACCCTGTGTCGCAGCGATGTACTGACGGTGCAGGGCAAGCGGCGGGAGAAGGATCCGACCATACTGGGCCACGAGGTCGTCGGTCGCGTGGTCGCCATGGGACCCGGGTGTGTCCACGAAGACCTTCGGGGCCATTTGGTCAGGGTGGGGGACCGTCTCACCTGGGCCATTTATGCGGCCGACCCCGGTTCGCGGATGTCGAAACTGGGCATGCCGCAGAAATCAGAGGGACTTTTCAAATACGGCCACGAGCGGGTTACGGAGGATTGCATCCTGCATGGAGGCCTGGCCAGCCATATCATCCTGCGAAGGCACACGCCCGTGGTGGTATTGCCGGCGGAGGGCGTTCCTGACCGTACGGCCGCCATCATCAACTGCGCCGTGGCCACCGTGGCGGGTGGAATCCGGCTTTCCGGCGATCTGGAGGGCCGTCAGGTACTGGTGACAGGGTCGGGCATGCTGGGACTGGTGGCAGTCGCCATGTGCCGAGACAAGGGGGCGGCCCGGGTCGCTGCCATGGATGCCGACCCGTCGCGCCTGGAATGGGCTATGCGATTCGGAGCCGATATCGGCATCCCGGCGTCGGACTTCCTGCGTCCGGCCGATGCCGTGGGTCCGGGTAGCGACAATCAACCCTTCGATAGGGTCCTCGACTTCACCGGACATCCGGACATCCTGAGGAGAGGGGTCGACTGCCTCGGAACGGGCGGATCCGCCATCTGGGTCGGTTCCACCTATCCGCAGCCACCGGTGCAGATCGACGCCGAATCCATCGTACGGCGCCTCCTTACCATACGGGGTTTGCACAACTACATTCCCGACGACCTGCTGGCCGCTGTCGACTTCATGGAACGGCGGCATGCCAGCATGCCCTTCGATGCCCTGGTGAGCGGCGACTTCGCCCTGGAAGATGTCGAGGATGCGTTCCGTTGCGCCATCACTGATAACCCCTGCCGGGTAGGCATAAGACTCTGAACCAAAACGACTCCCATGAAAGCACACATCCGCCTGATGGTGTTCGATCTCTCCGGCACCACCGTGTGCGACGACGACTCGGTCGCCAAATGCCTGCATGCCGCCGCCAGTGCCCACGGCATCGAGACGACGCTCGACTTCTTCCGGCAGTCCATCGGCACCAACAAGATCCATCTGTTCGAATACCTGCTGGCCAGGCGGGATGGCCATGACATAGGCATCGAGGAATTGGAGAGCATCCGTTTCCCCGAGTACCATGTGCGTGCCAACACCATGTTCGACGATTACTCCCGACGGATGGTGTCCTACTACCGGGAAGGTCTCCGTCCCATGCCCGGGGCGGAGGATGTCTTCCGCTGGTGCCGGACGGAGGGCATCCGGGTGGCCACCGATACAGGCTTCCACCGAAACGTCTCCGTCGCTATCGAGGAGGGGTTGCGTTGGCGGGAGCGGGGTCTGGTGGACCTTGCCCTGGACGTCGAGGACACGGGCGGTACGGGTCGTCCGGCGCCCTACATGATCCACCAGGCCATGTATCGGCTCGGCGTGCAGGATGTCCGCCAGGTGGCCAAGGTGGGGGACACGCCGGCAGATCTCCTTTCGGGGTACAATGCCGGCTGCGGACTCAACGTCGGCGTCCTCTCCGGGTCCAACACGCGCGAAACCCTCTCCCGGTACCCTCATACGCACATACTGGACTCTGTCCGGGACATGCCCGAACTGATCAACTCCATCCGGTGACGACCCGACAACAGGCGAGCGCTTCATCCGGCCTCCTCGACCGGTTCGACTGGCGGGTGATGGCGCAGGCGTCCCTGGCAGCTTTCGTGACCTATCTCAGCATGTACGCCTTCCGGAAGCCGTTCACGGCCGCGACGTATGAGGGCCGCTCCGTGCTGGGCATAGACTACAAGATCCTGCTGATCGTGCTGCAGCTGATAGGATACACCCTGTCGAAGTTCATCGGGGTGAGGTTCGTGTCGTCCCTCCCCAAGGCCTCCAGGATGCGGGCCCTGGCGACCCTGATGGCCACCGCCTGGCTCAGCCTGCTGCTCTTCGCTATCGTCCCCTATCCCTACAACGCCGTCTGCATGTTCCTCAACGGTCTGCCGCTGGGCATGATATGGGGTGTCGTGTTCAGCTATCTCGAGGGACGGCGCTCCACCGAACTGCTCGGCGGGATCATGGCATCCAGCTTCATCGTGTCCTCCGGCCTAGTCAAGAACATCGGGGTGGGCGTGCTCGTATCCGCCAGGGCGGACGAGTTCTGGATGCCGTTCGTCACGGCGGCCGTATTTATACCGCTGTTGCTGACGGGGATGTACCTGCTGCACCGGGTGCCTCCACCCAGCCGTGAGGATGTGGACCGTCGCTCGGCTCGGGATCCGATGACGGCCAAGGAGCGGAAGGCGTTCTTCGGGCAGTTCGCCCCCGGGATACTCTCGGCCGTCCTGCTGTATGTCGCACTGACCGTGTTCCGGGACCTGAGAGACAATTTCGCCGTCGAAATCTGGGGGGAACTCGGCTACTCCGGCATGCCGCAGTTGCTGGTGCTCTCCGAGATACCCATAGCATTCTCGGTTCTGCTGCTGATCAGCCTGATGGTGCTCTTGCATAACAACCGTATTGCATTCCATACCACCCACTTCATCTGCATCGCCTGCGGGTTGCTCCTCTTCGGCAGCACGTGGCTTCATGATCGCCACATCCTGGGATCCATCGGTTGGATGATCGTGGCGGGTTTCTCCATGTACCTGCCGTACATGTGCTACCACACCCTGTATTTCGAGCGCTGGATCGCCCATTACCGCGTGCGGGGCAACATCGGCTACCTCATGTACCTCTCCGATTCCTTCGGCTACCTCGGCAGCACTGCCGTACTGTTGTTCCGCAACTTCTCGGATACCGGTACTGGCTGGCTGCCATTCTTCTCTTGGAGTGCGGGACTTGTATCCATCGCCATGATCGTGCTGGGGCTGACATCCCTGGCATTCTTCCGATCGATGGACCGATGGCAAAATCAAATGACATGAATCCAATCGATACGAGACCCTCCGCCCTCGTGGTGGGAGCCGGCATTGTGGGCCTTGCCACCGCCCGCGCCCTCGCCATCGCCGGCCACCGGGTGACCATCCTCGAGCGCAGTGCCCGCGCCGTGGGGGCCTCCATACGCAACTTCGGCATGGTCTGGCCTGTGGGACAACGCTCGGGCCCCCTATTCAACCGTGCCCTACGCAGCCGCGATATTTGGCGGGAAGTCTGTCGGGATGCCGGCATCTGGCACGACCCGGCAGGCTCCCTGCACCTGGCCCGCGGGGAGGAGGAACTCGCCGTCCTGGAGGATTTCATGGAGATGACCGGCAGGGACAGGGACTATCGGCTCTTGACCCCTTCGGAGGTGGGTGCCCTTTCCCCCGTCGCCCGTACCGAAGGTCTACTGGCCGGACTGTACAGCGCCGACGAGATCATCGTCGACCCCCCCGCAGCCATCCGTTCCCTTCCCCGCTACATGACGGAGAAATGGGGGGTGTCCTTCCATTGGGAGACTCCCGTACTTGAGGCGGATACGGGTGTCGCCATCACGGCGCAAGGCGTACTGCGCGCCGACAGGATGTTCGTCTGCAGCGGCCCGGACTTCGAGACGCTCTTCCCATCGGCCTTCGCCGAACTCCCCATCACCCGCTGCAAGCTCCAGATGATGCGACTGGGGGCACAGCCCGACGACTGGCGCATGGGCCCATCCCTTTGCGGGGGACTCTCACTCACCCACTACGGTTCCTTTTCCGAGGCCGGCCCGTCCGCCGAGCGCTTACGGGAGATGTTCCAGGTACATTACCCCCAATACGTCGCCTGGGGCATTCATGTCATGGCCGCGCAGAATGCCTCCGGCGAGATCGTCGTTGGCGACTCCCATGAATACGGGCACACCCTCGACCCCTTCGACAATTGGATGGTGAACCGACTGATACTGGACTACCTCTCCGGATTCGCCCGTTTTCCGAGGCAGGAGGTTTCCCACAGCTGGAACGGCATCTACCCGAAACTGACAGACGGGCGCACCGAGGTGGTGTTGAGCCCGGTAGAAGGCGTCACTGTCATCAATGGACTGGGTGGGAATGGCATGACCCTCTCCTTCGGGCTTGCCGAGGAAGTCGTGCGTTCCCTGTAAAGCCCCGTCTCAGTACCCTGCCCAACTTTTGCTACTTTTCCGCATCGAATTCCACAGTGATGTCCATCAGTTCCACCATCCTTCGTCATTGGATTGTCCTTATTCCCCTGTTCCTGTCGGCTGTCCCTCCGGGCGGAGGTCCGGGGCGACCCACCTACGAGGCCGACGTGGTCGTCTACGGCGGCACCGCCTCGGCCGTCATGGCGGCCGTGCAGGTGAAGCGCATGGGCATGCGTGTCATCGTCGTCTCCCCCGACCGGCACCTCGGCGGGATGTCTTCGGGAGGCCTGGGCTTCACCGACACGGGCGACAAGACCGTCATCGGAGGCCTGGCGCGCGAGTTCTACCACCGCCTCTGGCAACACTACATGGCCGACAGCAACTGGCGCTGGGAGCACCGCAGCGCCTACGGCAACCGCGGACAGGCCACCGTGGCGCTCGACAGCGGCTATCGGACCATGTGGATCTTCGAACCCCATGCCGCGGAGGGCGTCTTCGAGCGCTTCGTGGCGGAGGAAGGCCTCACGGTCCTGCGCGACGAATGGCTGGACCGCGGACGCAGCGGCATTGTAAAGAAAGACGGCAGGATCCAGCGAATCCGCACCCTCTCCGGCAAGACCTTCCGTGCGAAGATGTTCATCGACGCCACCTACGAGGGCGACCTCATGGCTGCTGCGGGCGTGGCCTACACGGTGGGCCGCGAGGCCAATGCCGACTACGGCGAGACTTTCAATGGCGTGCAGAAAGGCGTCTTCCACCATCGCCACCATTTCGCGCAGCGTGTCGACCCCTACCGGACACCGGGTGACCCGGGCAGCGGGCTCCTGCCGTACATCAGTCCGGACCCGCCCGGCGAGAACGGCACGGCCGACAAGCGCCTGCAGGCCTACTGCTTCCGGGTCTGCATGAGCTTCGAGGCCCCGAACCGCATCCCCTTCCCGCGGCCCGAGGGCTACGACCGATCGAGATACGAACTGCTGGGCCGCCTCTTCGCGGCCGGCTGGCGCGACGTCTTCTCCAAGTTCGACAGCATCCCCAACCGAAAGACCGACACCAACAACCACGGGCCTTTCAGCAGCGACTATATCGGAGGCAACTACGACTATCCCGAGGCCTCCTACGAGCGGCGCCGCGAGATCATCCGGGAGCACGAGCAGTACCAGAAGGGATACCTCTACTTCCTCGCCAACGACCCTTCGGTGCCGGAGGATATCCGCGCCGAAGTCAACCTCTACGGACTGGCGAAGGACGAGTTCACCGACAACGGGCACTGGCCGCACCAGCTCTATATCCGCGAGGCCCGGCGTATGAAGGGGGAATTCGTGATGCGCGAACAGGACGCCCTCGGCAAGACCGACATCGCCAGGCCCGTAGGCATGGGCTCCTACCACCTCGACTCTCACAACGCCCAGCGCTACGTGACTCCTGAGGGGTATGTCCAGAACGAGGGCGACATTGGCGTCCGGCCGAAGCGGCCCTACGGGATCGACTACGGTTCCATCCTGCCGAAGCGGGGCGACTGTGCCAACCTGCTGGTGCCCGTCTGCGTCTCCAGCACGCACATCGCCTATGGGTCGATCCGCATGGAGCCGGTCTTCATGATCCTGGGGCAGAGCGCCGCCACCGCGGCCGTGCTGTCCATCCGGAATGGGATCGACGTCCAGTCGCTGCCCTATGCCGAGCTGCGCGCGGAACTCCTG
>RGVM01000155.1 GCA_010027295.1 Chitinophagia bacterium | reverse complement strand
CAAGCTTTGCCGCCCAATTGATATTAGCCTCCTCATCAAATCGCGCTAACAGCTCAACAACCACGGTGACTTCTTTACCACTTTGTGCAGCCTCAATCAGCGCCGTCATCAACTTCGAATCAGCACTGGGTGTTGGTTTGACTCTGGGCTATTACGGAGGATGGGCGTATAGCTATGAGGATGTTAGATTTGTAAGACCTTATCCGTCCTACTCAGGCAAGGCGTTGCAGTTAGATCTTACGGCCAATATATGCCGAATAGTCAGGCAGGAGACAGGTATAATCTTCGTGGAAAAGCGGTGATGTCAGGATGAAGTCGGCGGTGGCCCGGTCGCAGGCGAAGGGGATGTTCCAGGTGACCGCGACACGGAGCAGCGCTTTGATGTCGGGGTCATGGGGTTGGGCTTCCATGGGATCCCAGAAGAAGATGAGGACGTCTATCTTTCCTTCCGCTATCTGTGCGCCTATCTGCTGGTCGCCTCCGAGAGGGCCGCTGAGGAGTCTGGTAACGGGTCTGTCGAGTGATTCCTCCAGGAGACGTCCAGTGGTGCCTGTCGCCAGGAGTTCATGCCGGGAGAGTGCCTCTTTGTTATATTCCGCCCATTCGATGAGGTCTTTCTTTTTATTATCGTGGGCGACCAGGGCGATTCGTTTCCTACTTCTGAGCTTGCGTTGCTGCATGGTCGGCAAGCTAGTGAAAATGGGGTTGTGAGGAGCGTCGTTCATGATTTCTTCACCTCTACAACAGGAACAGCCTGTAGAAGACAGGCCGTTCACACACGCACTAACCCATAAGGACGTATCAGGCGCTCTGGGCCTCTTTTATCTTTTCGCGGATGCGGTTTTCGAGTTCGTTGGCCAGTTCTGGGTTGTCTACCAGGAGTTGTTTGACCGTGTCACGCCCCTGGCCGAGCTTGTCGCTGTTGTAGCTGAACCAGCTTCCGGATTTGGTGATGATGCCCAGGTCGACGCCCATGTCAATGATCTCCCCGGTCTTGGAGATGCCTTCGCCGTAGACGATGTCGAATTCGGCGGCGCGGAAGGGGGGTGCGACCTTGTTCTTGACGACTTTGACCTTGACGCGGTTTCCGATGGCTTCGTCGCCGTCCTTTATCTGTGCCATCCGTCGGATGTCGATCCGGACGGAGGCGTAGAATTTGAGCGCGTTGCCGCCGGTGGTCGTCTCCGGGTTGCCGAACATGACGCCGATCTTCTCACGCAGCTGGTTGATGAAGATGCAGATCGTGTTGGTCTTGGCGATGGTGGCGGTGAGTTTGCGGAGGGCCTGGCTCATGAGTCGGGCGTGGAGGCCCACTTTGCTGTCGCCCATCTCGCCTTCGAGTTCGGCTTTGGGGACGAGGGCGGCGACGGAGTCGATGACGACGACGTCGACGGCGCCGGAGAGGATGAGGCGGTCGGCGATTTCGAGGGCCTGTTCGCCGTAGTCGGGCTGGGAGATGAGGAGGTTGTCGACGTCCACTCCGAGTTTCCGGGCATATACGCTGTCGAAGGCGTGCTCGGCATCAATGATGGCGCAGATACCGCCTTTTTTCTGTGCTTCGGCGATGACATGGGTCGCCAGGGTGGTCTTGCCAGAGCTCTCGGGGCCGTAGATCTCGATGACCCTGCCTCTGGGCAGGCCGCCGATACCCAGGGCGAGGTCCACCCCGATGGAGCCGGTCGACACCACTTCCTGTTGGGCCTCACCCTTCTCGTTCATCATCATCACACTGCCCTTTCCGAAGTCCTTGTCTATCTTGTCAAGCGTCAGTTTGAGCGCCTTGAGTTTCTCGCTGTTCGACATGTTTGCCGTGTTGTTGGGTGAAGAATGTTTAGCAAAGGTAAGGGTGGTTCTACGAATAACCGCTAATAAATTTAGTATTTTTTCATCTAAAATCTTTAGTATTTCCCTCGGGCTAGTTCAGTTCTTTGACGATACATGGGCTGTGATTCTCCCAAAACGAGCCTGGAAAAGGCATAAATGCTTTATCCTGATCTAAGTATTCACGAAAGAAGGCAGAGGGTGGTGGAATTGCCCAGGAAGTTCGAGATTTGTATAAACAAGCCATTTATATGAAAAGGATGATCTTCTTGACCTGTCTAGGTGTTCTGGTGGGGATGCAGATACAGGCCCAGGACCCTGCATCGGCGGCCAGGGGCGTGAGCTATGGTGCCGGTGTGTCGAAGGAGGGTGAGGTGGTACCCGTCTCGCGGTTGGAGCAGAAGCTGACTGACGACAAATTCACGGGCAAGGCGACGGGCAAGGTCGTGGACGTCTGTCAGGAGAAGGGGTGCTGGATGAAGCTCGAGAAGGCTGACGGCCAGACCCTTATGGTGCGTTTCAAGGATTACGGCTTTTTCATGCCGAAGAACATCGTAGGCAAGGATGTCGTCCTGGATGGCGATGCCAACTACCGTGAGGTGTCAGTGCAGATGCAGCGGCACTATGCGAAGGACGCCGGCAAGTCGGAGGAGGAGATCCAGCGGATCCGGGAGCCGAAGCGAGAGCTGCAGTTTGTAGCGAAGGGTGTGGTGGTGCTTTGAGGCCATCATCTCAACGCAAACGGTCCAACCCGGGCCTAGGGCATAGGGTTCCGGCCATGATTCCATTTCCTGTCAAGGGTTTAGTGCGCCATCGATTCCGTGTTATGGCTTTGGGTGGTTGTGTGTAATCCCGCTCCATCCTGACGGGCTGTATCCATTCGCTATCTTCGACGCCGGATGACCCTTTCCATCATCATTGTCAATCACAATGTCCGGTGTTTCCTGGAGCAGTGCCTCCTGTCGTTGCGTAGGGCGACCGAGGGTATCCGCCACGAGATCGTCGTGGTGGACAATGCCTCCCGGGATGACAGTCGCAGCTATCTGCCGGAGCGGTTCCCGGAGGTCCGGTTCATCTGGAACGAAAGGAACTCCGGCTTTGGTCGGGCCTGCAACCAGGGGGCGACACTAAGCAGCGGGCAATTCATCCTTTTCCTGAATCCGGACACGATCGTGCCGGAGGACTGTCTTCATCGCTGCCTGGAACATATCGAGGCGCATCCTACGGCCGCGGCGCTTGGCGTGCGGATGCACGACGGGTCGGGAAGGTATCTTCGGGAGAGCAAGAGATCGTATCCCTCTCCGTTGACGGCTTTTCTCAAATTATCGGGGCTTTCGGCCTTGTTTCCGGGATCGAGATGGATTGCCCGGTACGACCTCGGTGACAGGGATGCCTTTGCCAATTGTCGAGCCGACGTGCTGGCGGGCGCCTTCATGTTGGTCAGGCGGGAGGCCTTTTCGGAGACCGGTGGCTTCGACGAGCGTTTCTTCATGTATGGCGAGGACATCGACCTGAGCTGGCGGTTTCGGCATGCGGGTTTCGAGAACCTGTATTTTGCCGAAGCGCCCATCCTTCATTTCAAGGGGCCGCATGTGCGTCATTTCTATGGTGCGATGTCGGTGTTCGTGCGCAAGCACCATCCCGGTCCGGGAGTCTGGCTTTTGTTGCCTGCGATCGGGCTCAGGGCGTCGATGGCGGTCGTTCGCATCTGGATATCGAAGGCCTTGGGGCGAGTGCATGGCTTTATGGAGGCTTTCACTCCCGGTTTCCGCGCACGAGACACAGGCGAGGTGCAGGTGCTGGCGACGGACCTCGATCTTCCGCGTGTTGAGGAGATATTGGCGAGGGCATCCCATGCAAGGGTATGCCGGGTGGATTGGCAACACCTGGGTCAGGACTTGTCTGTAGGGGACGCGAAGGCAGTTTCGGGGAAGGAGTTCGTGGTTTGTCCACCGGCCTGCAGATATGGGGAAGTTGTGGGTCTGCTGGCGAGGCATCCCGGTCGGTACCGCATCCGGGTCTCGGCAGAAGGGTCGGGTGGCTTGGTGGGGAGTGGATTGACTTTGGCTTTGTGAGGGGTTTCCTGGTTTCCTGATCCTCCACGCGGCACTTTGACGCATGGGACGTTGAACCGGCAATCCTTCTTCCATCCGGTTCATCATGGTTCACAACTCCCTGACTTACGGCGGGCGACCGCGTTTGGACGCGTCGGCCATTATCGGGGCAATGCTATAATTTTGTCGTGATGTCCTTGTTCGAGTTCCAACTCCCGAAGACGATTGCCCAGGCACTCCGGCTCCCGACGAACACCCCCAAGCGTCAGCAGATCCGGGTGCTCAAGAAACTGTTGCGCAAGGCCAGGCATACGGAGTTCGGACAGCGTTATTTCTTCGACCAGATCTTGTTTAGCCGTCATCCGGGCCGCAAGTTCCAGGAGTTGGTCCCCATTCACGACTACAACACGATCCACGGCCATTGGTGGCACAAGACCTTGGAAGGCGTCCCCGACGTCTGCTGGCCCGGTCATATCAAATACTTCGCCCTCAGCTCGGGCACTTCCGAGGCTGCCAGCAAGTATATACCCGTTACGAAGGACCTGATGAAGGGCAACCGCATCGTGATGCTCAAGCAGCTGCTCTCACTTCGCACCTATGAGGCCGTCAGTTGGAAGAATGTGGGAAGGGGCTTTCTGATGCTTGGTGGAAGCACCGACCTTCAGAAAGGTCCCGGCTACTATGCGGGCGACCTGAGCGGCATCACCGCGAAAAAGGCACCTTTCTGGTTTTCACCCTTCTACAAGCCCGGAAGGAAGATCGCCCGAACGCGCGACTGGAACATGAAACTCGAGGAGATCGTCCGACAGGCTCCCAGCTGGGACATCGGTTTCGTGGTCGGTGTACCCGCCTGGATACAGATGTGCCTGGAGATGATCATCGAACGGCACGGCCTGAAGCATATACACGAGATATGGCCCAGGTTGACCTTCTTCGTTCATGGCGGTGTCTCGTTCGAGCCTTATCGCAAGGGTTTCGAGAAACTCCTGGGCCGACCACTGGTGTACATCGAGACCTATTTGGCTTCAGAGGGTTTCATCGCCTATCAGGACCGGGAGAATCCGACGGGCATGCGGCTTGTTACCAACGAGCACATCTTCCTGGAGTTCGTGCCCTTCGACGAGGCCAACTTCGATACCGAAGGAAACATACTTCCGAAACCGGAGTGCCTGATGATACACGAGGTGGAAGAAGGGCGCGACTACGCCATCCTGCTGAGCACGTCGGCCGGCGCCTGGCGCTACCTGATTGGCGACACGGTGCGCTTCACCGACAAGTCACGCTCCGAGATTGTCATCACAGGCCGTACCAAGCATTTCCTGAGTCTGGTGGGCGAACACCTGAGTGTGGACAACATGAACCACGCCATCCGACATGCGGGAGAGGTTATGAACGTCGACATCCACGAATTCACGGTTACGGGTGTGGGCCACGACACACTCTTCGCGCACCATTGGTACGTTGCCTGCGACGAAGCCGTCGATTCCGTCCAGCTACGCGATCTCATCGATGGCAAGCTGAAGGAGGTGAACGACGACTACGCTGTCGAGCGTCAGAGTGCGCTGAAAGATGTGCGGCTCGACGTCTTGCCCCAGTCCGCCTTCATGGAGTTCATGCGACTCAAGGGCAAGATCGGCGGGCAGCACAAGTTCCCCCGTGTGCTGAAAGGCCGGATGCTCGAGGATTGGAACAGCTTCCTCCGAACAGGCAGCCTCTGACCTTGCAAAGACCCTTCCGTCGATGATTCGAAAGATTCTGCTTTGGTCCTTCCTGATGGTGGTGGCGATGCCCGTCGCCTATGTGCTCCTGCTGAAATGGGTTGACCCGCCCGTGACGATGACTCAGCTGGGGAGCCTCTTCGAAGGCCATGGCCTTCGTCGCGACTATGTGGATTTCTCCGAGATGTCGCCTAACGTCCGTCTGGCGGTGATGGCCAGCGAGGACCAGCTCTTTCCAGACCACGCGGGTTTCGATTTCAAGAGCATCCAGAAGGCGATGGACTACAACAAGCGCAAGCCGGGCCGTGTGCGCGGCGCTTCCACGATCAGCCAGCAGACGGCGAAGAACGTCTTCCTCTGGCAGGGCCGGAGCTGGGTCAGGAAGGGTTTCGAAGTCTGGTTCACCTTCCTCATCGAAACGCTGTGGAGCAAGCAGCGGATCCTGGAAGTATATCTCAACGTGATCGAGATGGGGCCATGTAAGTTTGGTGTAGGTGCCGCAGCACAAGATTATTTCGGTGTAAGCGCATCAAGGCTATCCCGCGAGCAAGCTGCACTCATCGCGGCTTGTTTGCCTAACCCCAACAAATACAGTGTATCTAAACCCGGTCCGTATATGCGACGCAGGCAAACACAAATTGCACGGCTCATGGGACTCATCGGCGATGGTTATTTCGAGCGATACAGCAAGGATACCGATTCGAAAGTGCGCGAAGAGGAAGAGCGCAGGGTGGAGAAGAAGTTGGAGGAAATTCCCGAAGAAACATTGCTCCCTCAGGATGAAGTTCTGAGCACTGACGATGCTGAACAATCGGAAAAGCCGGTGACGGAACAAACTGAACCTGCAACGGAACCGACAATAACGGATTCACTACCGAATTAAAACCCAAACAAACCGCCTATGCGAATCATCGGTTGGTTGTATGGTGAATTGGGATCTTGAATGA
>RGVM01000154.1 GCA_010027295.1 Chitinophagia bacterium | reverse complement strand
GTCCTGGTGGAGGTAGATGCGGAGCAGCAACACCCCGACGCCTGCCGCACCTTTCGCAAGATCACCTACACCTACGCCGACGGCTGCCGCATCATCCTCGACGGTGAGGCTGCAGAGACGAAGGAGGAAGTGCCCTACATTCAGGGCCCCAAGGGCAAGCTCTACAAGGGATTCCGCTCCAGCATCCCCGACCTGGAGGCGAAGCTGGCGCAGATGCCCGACCCGGAGCCACAGGTGACCGACTTCCTCCAGTCCGTCAGGGAACGCAAGGCCTTCGCCCTCAACGAGACCAATGGTTTCCGGTCCTGCACCATGGTGAACATGGGCAAGATCGCCCTGCAGCTCGGGCGCAGCCTACGCTTCGACCCCGCCACCCTTTCCTTCATCGGCGACGACGAGGCGAACCGCCTGATCGACCCGCCCATGCGCGCACCCTGGACCCTCTGACCCCTTCACAACCAGACGTCATGAAAAGAACCCTGATACTAGCCCTGTCCACCTGCTTTCTGGTCGGCATCTCGGTCGCCCAACAGGGCGTGAGGGACGTCGTGTATGCGTTCCCTTATGCAAGGTCCTCCCAGGCCATCGCCCCGCTGTCGGCCATGGAGCGTTGGGGCCGAGGCGACTGGAAGGCCTTCTTCCGCCTCTTCGAAGACGACTCCGCGCGCATCCATGCGACCTACGCACTCGATGCGTATGTCCATGCTTCATCCCGGGACGCCGCACGCAGCCAGGCGGCAGCCCGTGCCCTCAACACGGGCTGGGGCGTTGTGAATAGTGGAGTCGCCCGTCAACAGCTCATCGTCGACATGGGGCGCCTGGGCGACGATGCCTGCGTGCCCACCCTCGCCGGCATGCTGGCATCGGCGGAGTATTCCGGTGATGCGGCCATGGCGCTGGCGGTGATCCGTACGGCCTCCGCCATCACTGCCCTCGAGAAAGCCGCAGCCGGCAATCCGGGCCCGCAAAAGGCGGCCATCGACATAGCCCTGGCGCACGCCCGAAAGCTCGGAGCCCCCAACGCCTCCGTCAAGCCCACCGCCTACGTACTTTCCAAAAAGGAGCGCAAGGCAGGCTTTGAACTTCTCTTCGACGGGACTCATATCGACCGCTGGATCGGCAACAAGGTAGCCTATGCCGTAGAGGACGGTGCCATCGTGGTGAAGCCCTCCGGCGGCAGCGGAGGCAACCTCTATACTGATCAGGAATACGGCGACTTCGAGCTCCGGTTCGAATTCATGCTCACGCCCGGCGCCAACAACGGTCTCGGGATTCGCACACCTACGAAGGGAGATGCCGCCTATGTCGGCATGGAACTGCAGATTCTCGACAACGAGGCCGAGAAGTACCGGAACCTGAAGCCTTACCAATACCACGGCTCCGTCTACGGCGTGATGCCCGCGAAGCGGGGATTCCTCAAACCTACGGGTGAGTGGAACCAGCAGACGGTGGTCGCGAAAGGCTCACGTGTCCAGGTGATCCTCAACGGAGAGACGATCCTCGACGGGGATATCCGCGAGGCATCTGCCAATGGAACCGCCGATGGCAACAAGCACCCCGGACTGCTCAATACGAAGGGCCATATCGGATTCCTCGGGCACGGCGACGTCGTCAAGTTTCGTAACCTCAGGATCCGCAGCATGGATTGAGACCAGCTTCCCCCGGACCTTACATTTCTTCTTCTGCACCCTTTCAAGAGCCTGGACAGACGTTTGAAAGGGTGCAGTCATTGGAAGCCTGGCCCTCAGCACATGCATTATGCTGTCGCTGATTTCACCATCCGATTCCGTAATCCTCGCCATGGTGGCTGGAGCCGCCCCACATGGAGCCATGCTTCCAGTCGAAATAAATGGCGTTGATGGGGCCGGAGGTCCTTTCCTCGAAAGTCATCCGGTAGCCTCTGCGCAGCAGGTCCTTCCGCACCCATGGCGGTGTCTGTTCCTGCAATAGGATGGAGCCGGGCTTTGGTTTCCGGTCCTGTCCGCCCAGTGACAGGTATAGCTGGTTCGTATTGACATTGGCGGCCTCGCAGGCCTCCTGGACGGTCATGCCGAAGTCGATCATGTTGACCAGGAACTGGATGAGATTCTGGTCCTGCGTGTCGCCGCCCTGCACGCCGAAGGAGATCAACGGTTTCCCGTCCTTCATGGCGAGTCCAGGCGTGAGGGTGACGCGCGGCCTCTTGCCGGGCTCCACCACGTTGAAGGGGTTGAGGGCCGGGTCCAGCACGAAGCTCTGCATGCGCTGGCTCATGCCCACGCCGGTGTTGCCGGCGATACATGCGGGGATCCATCCGCCGCTGGGCACGATTGATACGACCCAACCCTCCTTGTCGGCCGCCTCGACGGAAGTGGTGCCGAGGAAGAGCTTCTCGCGGTATTCGGGTGTGACGGGCTCGGCGGAGGCCGTGCCCCAGTCCTTCAGCATCTGTGCATACGGGTTCGTGCCGCCCTGGAAGGGGTAGGGGTCGCCGGGGCCCGCCTTTGGGTCGTTCATGTCCTTGCTCATGAGCCGGACCCTTTCCCGAGCGTATTCCTTCGACAGCAGGCCCTTGATGGGTTCTGCCGGGGGGAAGTAGGGGTCGCCGTAGTAGAAGTCGCGGTCGGCGAAGCACAGGTTCAGCACCTGGCACATCGTGTGGATATAGTCGGCCGAGTTGTAGCCCATGGCCTTCAGGTCGAAGTTCTCGAGCATGTTGAGGGCCTGCAGCATCATGGGGCCCTGCGTCCACTGCTGGAGCTTGTAGACCTCCACGCCACGGTAGCTCGTATGCAGCGGCTCCTCTTCCAGGACCTTCCACCGGGCGAGGTCCTCCTCCGTGATCAGTCCGCCCTGCTCACGGCAGCCCCGCACGAACTCCTTCGCGATATCGCCGCGGTAGAAGCGGTCGTAGGCCGCCTGGATGGCCTCCTTGCGGCTCCTGCCTTTCTTGAGGGCAGCATCCTCGGCCTCCACCATCTTCTGCAGGGTGTTGAAGAGGTCCTGCTGTACGAAGACCTCACCCGCCTCAGGCGCCTCGCGCTTTTCGCCGGCATGCGGCAGCATCACTTTCTTCGAGTAAGGCCATTCCTTGATCCTAGCCTTGTTGCGTTCTATGTTGTTTGCCGTCTCCGCGTCGATCGGATAGCCGGCGGCCAGCTCCATCGCCGGTTTCAGCACCTGCCGGAGGCTCATGGTGCCGTATTCTGCCAGCATGTGGCAGAGCCCACCCGGCGTCCCCGGCGTGACGGCGGCCAACGGGCCATACTCCGGCGGGAAGCTGTAACCCTTGGACTTGAAGAAATCGGCCGTGGCACCCGTCGGGGCCACGCCCAGCGCGTTGATGGCGATGACCTTCTTCGTCTTCGGGTTCCATATCAGCGCCTGCGCCTCGCCGCCCCAGCTGAGGACGTCCCACATGGTGCAGGTGGCCGCCATCATGGCACAGGCCGCATCCACCGCATTGCCACCCTGCTGGAAGACGGCCGCCCCGGCCGTGGCTGCCAGAGGCTTGCCCGTGATGGCCATCCAGTTCCGCCCGTGTATCACAGGCTTCTGTGTCTTCTGGGCCGTCGCCGGCGCACCCGCCAGCAACAGGCATACGATCAGGTTTCTTCTCATGCTTCTATGTTTCCGCTATGGTAACCGCCAATATCCGCAATTTGTTGATTCCACCCGTCCACGGGTTCCATCTTCTTCAGGTGCCCCCTTTATCTTTGTACAGGCCGGACGCGTCCGACCCTCCCTTCCCGGATGTACGCCATCGTCGACATAGAGACCACCGGCAGCCACGCCTCCACCAACGGCATCACCGAGATTGCCATCGTGCTGCACGACGGAGAGCGGGAGCGAGCCCGCTACGGAACGCTGGTGAACCCGGGCGTGCCCATCCCCCCGTTCATACAATCCCTCACGGGCATCACCGACGCGATGGTCGCAGACGCGCCGTCCTTCCCGGCCGTCGCCGCCCGCATCCACTCGATGCTGCAGGGCCGTGTGTTCGTCGCCCACAACGTCAACTTCGACTATTCCTTCGTAAGGCACCATCTCTCCGCCGCCGGATTCGAACTCGACGAGAAAAAGCTCTGTACCGTACGCCTCAGCCGGAAGGTCTTCCCGGGGCTCCCCCGCTACAGCCTGGGCCACCTCTGCCGATCCCTGGGCATCTCCGTGAACGGACGCCACCGGGCCATGGGAGATGCCGCCGCCACCGCCGCTCTCTTCGACCGCATCCTGGCGGACGACACGGAGGGCCATCTCCGGACCATGCTCCGGCAGGGCAGCCGCGAGTCGTACCTGCCCATCCATCTGCCCGCCGAACAGGTATCAGCACTCCCCAGCACGCCGGGCGTCTATTATTTCCATGACCGCAAGGACAAGGTCATCTACGTCGGCAAGGCCGTCGATATCCGCCAGCGCGTCGTCAGCCATTTCTCCAACAACTCCACCTCGAAGCGCAAGCAGGAGTTTATGCGCAACATCCACCGCGTGAGCTGCCGCCCACTGGGCTCCGACCTGGTCGCCACCGTCGTCGAGAGCGTCGAGATCCGACGCCTCTGGCCAGCCTTCAACCGCAGCCAGAAACGTTGGGACTTCGCCTACGGCGTCTATGCCTACGAGGACCGCCGCGGTGTCATCCGCCTCGCCATCGACCGCAGGCGCCGCTATATGCACCCCATCGTGTCGGTACCCAACCTGTCCGAGGGCCACGCCCTGCTGCGACGCCTCGTGAAGGAGTTCGCCCTCTGCCCCAAATGCTGCTGGCTGCAGACGGACGACGATCCCTGCATCGGCATCGCCGAGGGAGATTGCCGGGGCGTCTGCTCCGATGCGGAGCCCGTGGGCGTCTACAACGAAAGGGTGCTCGAGGCCATCCACCTCATGCGGCACGAACGACCCAGCTTCGCCCTCCTCGAAGAGGGAAGGCGCGAGGGGGAGAAGACCCTGCTGTGGGTCGACAAGGGCGAGTTCCGTGGTTGGGCCCATGTGGAGGAGGGTGACGGTCCCGCCGACGCAGAAGCCCTGGAGGGACTCGTGACCCCTTGCCACGGGAACGACCTCATCCGTTCGCTGCTCCTGCGCGAGGCCCGTACGAATCCCTCCAAAGTCCGCTGGCTGTCCTGAGCCGGGCAGGAAATCTTCCAAATTTTTCTTTGGGCGCCTCCCGTTAGTTTCGCCTCCTTTCCGAAACCCAAAGCCATCCCATGAACCCCCACGGACCCGCCATCGCGGCCAAGATGAACCTGCGCACAGTACAGGTGGAGGCCGTCCTCGAACTCCTGTCCGAAGGAGCTACCGTCCCCTTCATCGCACGTTACCGGAAGGACCGTACGGGCGACCTCGACGAGGTGGCTATCCTGCAGATACAGGACGAGGCCAGGCGCATGTCCGAGTTCGACGACCGTAAGGCCGCCATTGTCAAAAGCATCACCGAACAGGGGAAGATGAGCGAGGAACTCATGGCCAGGCTCGACAAAGCCGAGACCCTCTCCGAACTGGAGGACATCTACCTACCCTACAAGCCCAAGCGCAAGACCAAGGCCATGGCCGCCCGAGAGAAGGGCCTCGAACCGCTCGCCCTGCTGCTGCTGCAACAGCTCCCGGCGACCGACCCCTCCGCCGAGGCGGCGTCCTTCCTCGGTGAGGCCGTGCCGACCATCGAGGATGCCCTCCAGGGCGCCCGCGACATCCTCGCCGAGATGTTCAGCGAGGACGCAGACACCCGCGCCGCCGTCCGACAGCTCTTCGAGCGCGAGGCCCTGCTCACCAGCAAGGTCATGCCCGACAAGGAGACGGAGGCCGCCAAGTTCCGCGACTACTTCGACTTCACCGAGCCGGCCTACAAAGTGCCATCGCACCGCACCCTCGCCGTGCTCAGGGGCTTCATGGAAGGCTTTCTCCGCATCTCCATAGCACCCGACGAGGACAAGGCCCTCGAACTGCTGGAACGTCGTCACCTCAAAGGGATGGGCGAATCGTCCACCCATGTGAAGAAGGCCCTGCGCGACGGCTACCGACGGCTCCTGCAGCCCGCCCTCGAGACGGAACTCCGGGCAACCCTCAAGCAGCGGGCCGACGAGGAGGCCATCGACGTCTTCGCCGAGAACCTGCGCCAACTCCTCCTCTCCAGCCCGCTGGGCGGCAAGAGGATCATCGCCATCGACCCCGGATACCGAACCGGCTGCAAGACCGTCTGCCTCGACGCGAAGGGCGACCTGCTCGATACCACCGTCATCTACATCCATGAGAAGGGAAGGCTTTCGGACGCCGAGCACGCCATCCGCCAACTCGCCCATCGACACGACGTCCAGGCCTTCGCCATCGGCGACGGCACGGCCGGTCGCGAGACCGAACAGTTCATCCGCGGCCTAGGCCTCGGGCTGCCCGTCTTCCTCGTCAACGAGGACGGCGCCTCCGTCTACAGTGCCAGCGAAGTGGCCCGGGAGGAGTTCCCCGACCAGGATATCACCGTGCGCGGCGCCGTCAGCATCGGCAGGCGACTCATGGACCCCCTCGCCGAACTCGTCAAGATCGACCCCAAGAGCATCGGCGTCGGACAGTACCAGCACGACGTCAACCCCGTCCGCCTGAAGGACCGGCTCGACCAGACCGTCGTCAGC
>RGVM01000153.1 GCA_010027295.1 Chitinophagia bacterium | reverse complement strand
CCGCCGATACCCCATCCCAGGCCGCCCGCCATCGTGGCGTAGAAGCCCTTCGCCAGCCAGTCGCGACGCCCTGCGATGAGCAGCGTGGCGAGCGTGCCGATGGCGCCCGCCCAGGCCGCCCCGTGCTCGTGCCCGAACTGCCCGCGGATGGCCCAGGCCGTGCCGAGCGACATGCCCGCCACGATCAGCGCGGCCAACAGGCTTCCTCCTTTTTTCTCCGATGTCATTGTGCTTTCATTTGTTTTCATACCGATTTCAAGATATCGTTTTTCGGGGTAAGACATACCCGTGCTTCTTCCGGATTCTTCCACCGTCCATGATTCGCTGTCGAAGGGATGAATTACATTCATGCTCAAAGCGACCGACATGCACAGGAGACGATTCATTACGGGCGTCGCGACCCTCGCCACCGCAGGACTCCAGGCCGCACCTTTTCACATCCTCTCGACCCGGAAGGTCAGGGGCGAAGTCATCGGCCATGGCGACTTCCGATACCGCGTCGACCGCGACTGGGGCGTGCTCGGACCGGGGCACCCCGTGAAGGACTGCCATGAGATGGTCATGGACCGCCGCAAGCGCATCTTCCTGCTCACCAATGAGACTCGCAACAACATTCTGATCTACGACCGCAGCGGGAAACTCCTGGGTAGCTGGGGTAACCAGTTCCCCGGCGGCCATGGACTGACGATACACGACGAGGGAGGAGAGGAGTTCCTCTACATCACCGATCACGAGCTCGGGGAAGTGTACAAGACGACACTCGACGGCCGCATCCTGTTGACGATACGCCATCCGAAACACATCGGCGCCTATGGCGAATGCGACCGGTTCAAGCCCACCGAAACCTGCATCGGTCCCAACGGCGACATCTATGTCGCCGACGGCTACGGCTCGCAGTTCATCCTGCAGTACACCGCCAGGGGGGAGTTCATCCGGAAGTTCGGTGGTGACAGTTTCGGGGAGAAGTACTTCAAGCAGGCCCACGGCGTGACGCTCGACACGCGCAACACATCCGACCCCGTCCTCATGTGCACCGACCGGGTCAAGACTTGCTTCAAGGTCTTCTCGCTCGACGGGCAGTACAGGTATTCCATCCAGACGCCCGGCGCCTATGTGAGCCGGGCCGTGTTCGACGGAGAGTACATGTATTCGGGTGTCTGTTTTTCCGCACTGAAGAACCACATGCTGACCTATAACGCGGGTTTTGTGACGATACTCGACGGTAAGGGGAAAGTCGTGTCGAACCCCGGCGGCACGCGGCCCACCTACCGCCACGGCGAGCTGGAGCCCATGGTACAGGCGGAGCCCGTCTTCCGGCACTGCCACGACGTCTGTGTCGATGAGGACAAGAACCTCTACGTCGCCCAGTGGAACGCCGGCAACACCTATCCCATTCGGCTGGTGAGGGTATGAGCATAAGCCATCTGTCCATATGCTGAAATAGTATACAAGTCCGCCAACAGCCGGCCATCGGATAAGATGCATGCTGACTAACTTGGCAGAAGGAAAAGAATATCCCATGTCCTACAGGCTCAGTATCGATGATGTGGCGCAATACCGCCAGGACGGTTTCCTCGTAGTGAAAGGTTTCTTCAGCGAGGCCGAGGTGGGCAAGCTGTATGCGACCGCCGTCGGGGACGAGGTGCTGCGTTCTAACGCCACCAACGTCACCGACAGTTCCGGGAAGCACTCCAGGCTCTCGCTGTGGTTCACGCCCGGCGAGGACGTGTACGGGATGATGCTGCGCAGCGAGCGGATGGTGGACGCGGCGGCCCGGCTGCTCGACAGCGACGCGCCCGTCTGCCATTACCACACGAAGCTGATGCAGAAGGAGCCGCGCGTGGGCGGTGCCTGGGAGTGGCACCAGGACTACGGCTACTGGTATAAGAACCAGTTCCTGTTCCCCGACCAGCTCGTGAGCATCATGATTGCGCTCACCCCCGCCAACCGGGAGAACGGCTGCCTGCAGGTCATCCGCGGCTCCCACAGGATGGGACGCGTCAACCACGGCTTCTCCGGCGAGCAGGTGGGTGCCGACATGGTCATGGTGCAGCATGCGTTGAAGACGATGGACCACGTGTACGCCGAGCTGGAGCCGGGCGATGCGCTCTTCTTCCATAGCAACCTCCTCCACCGGAGCGAGGCCAACCTGAGCGAGCGGCCGCGGTGGTCGATCATATCCTGCTACAATTCCTACGGCAACGTGGCCTACAACGATGACAGTCCCTCCTGGAAGGTGCCTGTCAGCGTAGTGCCCGACGATGCCCTCATGCGCGACGACTACGGCGCCGCCCTTGCGGGCGCCGATTTCCTTAGGAAGGAGGATGATCCCGCACTCAAGTCCACCGGATGGGAGAAGGATGTCCGTACCGAATGAGCGCGGGTTTTTATTTGGTATGAGGAAGGGCCCTCGCGGATGCCAGCCATCTGCGCAGGGCCTTTACTTTTCCGGGCCTGTCGAGGGCAAGGTTCCGTCTTTCTCCGGGATCGCGGCGGAGGTTATAGAGCTGGATATCGACGGGCTTCCCGTCGAGGCTGTCAGGCGGATAGGTGACCAGGCCCCCGCCGGAGCCGCCCGTCAGAATGAGTTTCCAGTCGCCCTTCCGGATGGCGAATATGCCCTCGCTCGAGTGGTGCACCGTGTAGGGCCTTGCATACAAACCTGTACGTTTCCCTTCCATCAGCGGCAGGAAGCTGTAGCTGTCCCCGGCGGCGTCTTCGGGTAGCCGGTACCGTAGGATGTCGGCCAGCGTGGCCATGAGGTCGGTGTGGCAGATGGTGGCATCGCTAATGCTGCCGGGGGCGACCTTTCCGGGCCATCGTACGACGAAGGGCACGCGGTGCCCGCCCTCCCAGAGGTCTGTCTTCATCCCGCGGTGGGGAGCGTTGGGGTTGTGTCCTGTACGGAGGAGCGAGTTCATCGCTCCGGCCATACCGGTGCCGTCCTGCGCAGGCGAGCCGTTGTCGCTGGTGAACACGACGATCGTGTTGCTGTCGAGGCCTGCGGTGTGCAGCGCTTCCATCACCTGTCCCAATGCCCAGTCGCTCTCCATCACGAAGTCACCGTAGGCGCCCGCCCGGCTGCGTCCGCGGAAGGCAGTCGACGGTGCGATGGGCACATGCGGCGCGGTGAGGGCGAAGAACAGGAAGAAGGGCTTGCCATTCTTTCCCATCTCCCGGATGAAATGCACTGCCTCGTTTGTGATGGCGGGCATCACGGCCTCTAGCGACCACTCCGCCGCCATGCGGCCGGGATGACCGTACATCGTGTCGGGCTTCATGAGGCTGGGCTCTGCGGTCAGCCTTTCGTTTCTGATGAACGCGTAGGGCGGGTAGTTGGGCACGTCGTCGCCGAAGTAGCGGTCGAAGCCGCGTGTGAGGGGGCCGTTGGAGACGGGCTTCGTGAAATCGACGAGCGACTCGATCCGAAGGCGCTCCTTCGCATCTGCGTTGACGATATCACCCAGGTCGCGCACCTGGCCGCCCTGCCGCAGGGGCCAGTCCCAGCCGAGGTGCCATTTCCCGATGCAGGCGGTCTCGTAGCCCTGTCGTTGCAGCATGCCGCCCACCGTGAGCCGCTCCGCTTCGATCAGCGGAGGGTCGTACTGACGCGAGACGCCCTTCTGCAATGCGCCCCGCCAGGCGTAACGGCCCGTCAGGATCCCGTAGCGGGTCGGCGTGCAGAGGGAGGCGGGTGCGTGGGCGTCGGTGAAGCGCATCCCCTCGCGGGCGAGCCTGTCGATGTGCGGCGTCTCGACGAGGGAGGCGGGGTTCTGGCAGCGAGGGTCGCCGTAGCCCATGTCGTCGGCCAGGATGTAGACAAGGTTGGGCCGTTGCTGGCCCGTGACCGACAGAGCAGAAGCTATTAGAATCGCGGCCATTATTCGGTTATGCATCCCCGTTATCTTTTTCATCGTTTCGGGGTGGCCAATTTCATTGGGGTGTCGAGACGTCAAAGGATCCTGTGGGCCTGCGTTTCCAGACAAGGCCCCTGGCGGCATCCCAGGATCCTTGCGCGATACGTCCGCCGGTGAGGTGCACCTTGAAGTCGACATTCCATCCCCGGGGCCATGCGGGGAGGAAGCGGGTTCCCGCGGCATCCGACTGTACGAGCATGCGCTGCAGGGCGAGCATAGAGACGCTGCCGTGGTCCTGGTCGGGCAGCCAGTCATAGTTGGGTCCCCAGAAGGCGGGGAAGCGGCTGCCGGCATGCTTCGTGGAGAAGTTGTCGGCCACCATACGTCGGGCTTCTGCCGTCTCGCCGAGGAGGGCCGCCTGGATGGCATCCTGGTGCCAGCCATGCCACGACTTCTGCGGCCGCTCCGCGAAGGTCCGGCGGGCGATGTAGAGGCCGGGCTTGCCGAGTCCGTAGACGCCGTAGGGGAATACGGCGTAGAGTTCGGGGTTCTCAATATTCTGCCTCGCCGAGTCGAAACGCACTGCGGGCAGGATACGGGAGCCGTCGGCTGCGACGGGCAGGGCGGGGATCTGTTTTTTGAAGTCAGTCGCACGGCGGATGAAGGCCTCATCGCGGAAGAGCCGGGCATGGCGGCTGATGCCGTCGAGCACGTGGTGCAGTCCGGATATCTCGGGTGTGGGGTTCGCCACGCCGATTTGGTAGGTCTCGAGGGCCTGTGTGGGTTCGATGACCAGCATGCCGTTCGCATCGCGCGGATAGTGGCGGTCGTAGAAGGTTGTCACCTCGCGGATGAGGGATGCCATGTCGGACGCAAACCATGCCGTGTCGCCGGTATAGTCGAGGTAGGCGAGCATCATGGTCGACAGTTCGAGTCCGGCCTGCCAGTAATAGCGTATGTAGAGGTTATCGGATACGCCGTCACTTTTGCCCTTTCTGTCCCATCCGTAGTTGTCGGGCAGGTAGCTGCCCCAGGGGGTCATGGTCTCGGTGAAGTAGGCGCCGTCATGCCCGAAGTAGCGTTGCGTCCGGAACTTCGCCAGCGGCAAGGCCCTGAGGTACATGTCGAAGAAGGGCCGCATGAGGTCGAAGTCGCCTGCCATGTACATGGTCCAGTAGGGCAGCCGGGTGTTCTGGAACCAGTAGTTGCCGCCCCACTGTCGGAAGTCCGCGTCGAAGCCCTTCTCGCCCCCGGCGAGGTCCGCGGGTAGGTTGGTTGTGAAGATGGAGCCGTTGAACTTGATCGGCAGACCGCCCCTGCCGGCACAGGCGTTCATATATCGTTGCAGCAGGTAGCCCTGTGTGACTGTGAAGGCGGTGGCGCTGTCGGTATTCGAAGTGACGATGATGTGGTGGCGGTCCCAGAAGCCCCGCCACCAGGAGATGTGTTTCGATCGGGTGGCGGCGGCATCGGCCCGCAGGCCCTGTTGCAGCCGGCTGGTCAGTTGTTGTTCCCATTCGCGCAGGGAGGGCTCGGCCGACTTGCGCACGGCGACGCAGAGGCTGAAGCTTCGCATGGGTCGTTCGGTCGAGAGTGTGAGGCCGTCGCGCACGGTGAAGCCTGGCCCTCCGACGGCGGCACCGAAGCGCTGCCCGAGGAGCGGGTCCTTGCCGATCCTGTCGTAATTGACGATGTTCTGGTTCTCGAGTGTCAGGTGCCAGATGGAAGTCTTGTTCTCATGCGCCCAGGCGATGGCGCCCGGCATTGAGAGCACCGTGTCGGTTTCCGTCATCCAGGTATCAGGGCCGAAGGCCACGCCATAGCCCGAATGCCTTTCCTTGCCGAGGATAGGTCTCGGCTTTGTGCGCCAGATGGCGTTGCGTACTTCGATGCCGACGGCGGTGTCGCAACGTCCGTCGACTCGGATGACGGGGGTGTTGGCATCGACCCGGCATTCCAGTCGGAGCTTTTTCCCTTCCGCGACCGCCTCGATGTGGACGATACCGTTTCGCAGCCTCAGTTCCTGCACGAAGGTTCCTTGGCCGAGGATGTTCGGGGAGAAGCGAATGTCGATGCGACCGATCTTCAGCAGCCGTCCGATCTCGCTCATCGCGTCGGTCTTGGAGATGAGCAGGCTCAGGGTGCCTGTGGTGTCCACCCAGAGATTCGCCCCTATGTCGCCGTTGCCGATGGGCATCGATCCCCAGGCGTCATGGCTGCGCGAATCCCAACGCACGCCGTAGCGGTCGATGGGATGCTGCGCCATCGACAGGCTCGTTGCCAGCATCCATCCTAGGCAGGCGATGCCTCTCAGCCTTGCCGGGTAGTTATTCCGCTTACAGATAAGCATGTTTTCGTTTTCCGGGTTGCCATCCATCATTTTCGATAGGCGTCCTTGTACAGTCCCATCTTTTCGAAGGGTACGGGCTCGAAGCCTTGTATGTTCTGGAAGGCTTTCGAGTCGGGCTTCAGGCGGAAGTCTTTGTGTGCCATGTCCACGAACCCTGGGTCTTCTGTTGTCTGCCAGTTGTTGCGGCTGTCGATCTGGGCGTGTTTCCCGCCGAGGAGCGAGACGGGGTTCCCCGGTCCGCCCACGATGAGGTTGCCTTCGAGGAGGTTGCCCCGGGAGCGCATGCCCTGCCATTCCTTTCCTTCCACGATGGGGTCGAGGTAGGGGAGGAGGGATGGGTATCGGGCGGAGTAGGGCGGGGAGCGGAAGTCGACATCCTCAGTGAGCCTTCTG
>RGVM01000152.1 GCA_010027295.1 Chitinophagia bacterium | reverse complement strand
TAGAAGATGAATCCTGCGAACTCGACGCCCATCGCATCGAGCCTGCGGACCTGGCCGATGCCCGTCATGCCGCAGACCTTCATGCGCATACTTCTCCGTTTCCGCCGTTGCCGGCCATGAAGGTACGGAAGGCCTCCGCCGGGTCTTCCGCCCGCATGAAGCGCTCTCCGACGAGGAAGCCGCGGAAGCCGTTGGCGCGGAACAGGCGGACCTGCCCGGGGCTGTCGATGCCGCTCTCGGCGACGAGGACCCTGTCGGAGGGAAGCTTTGCCGCCATGCGGAGGCTACGCTCCACGTCGACGGCGAACGTGCGCAGGTCGCGGTTGTTGATGCCCACCAGGGCGACCTCGTCGCAGACGTGTCCCAGCTCCTCCTCGGCATGCAGCTCCAGCAGGGTCTCCAGTCCGAGCGAACCGGCGAAGGCGGCCATGCGCCTCACCTCCGCCGGCGTGAGGCAGGCGGCGATGAGCAGTATCAGGTCTGCGCCCAGGGCCTTGGCCTCCAGTACCTGGTACTCGTCGACGATGAAGTCCTTGCGCAGCAGCGGGATGTCGACGGCCTCGCGGACAGCCAGCAGGTCCTCCGCGGTACCGCCGAAAAAGACCTCGTCGGTGAGGACGGAGACGGCGGAGGCGCCATGGAGGGCATAACCGGCGGCGACGACAGGTGCCAGGCAGCGGTCGTTGATCGTACCCTTGGAGGGTGATCGACGCTTGAATTCGGCGATGATGCCGGAACCCCTCCCTTCGCGCAGGGAGGCTGCGAGGGAGAGGGGTGTACGAGTGAAGTGGGGCATGGCCTCTAGACGGGCCCGAGGGAGCAACGCACGCCGCTGCGGCAACATCGCGCGCTTGTGTGAGATGATACGTCCGAGGATGTCGTCCGGCGAACGCAAGTGGGTCTGTGTCTCGGCGGTCGGGTTCATTGGAGCGATATGAGGGTATTGAGGCAGCGGAGGGCCCTGCCCGTGTCAAGGCTTTCCACGGCAGCCGCGTAGGCATCCTCGTAGGACGCATAGCGCCCCGTGCACTGTAATGCCATGGCGGCGTTTGCGAGGACGACGGCGTTCTGCGACCAGCTGCCGCGGCCCTCCAGGATGTCTCGGAAGATGGCGGACGCCGCCTCGGCCGTACCCCCGCAGGACAGGTCTTCGGACAGCACGCGCCGCTTGCCCAGGTATTCGGGCGAGAGCACCTGCTCGCCGTCGCGGCGGATGACCTTGGTGTCGTTGGTGAGGGATATCTCGTCGTAGCCATCCAGACCGTGGATGATGGTGAAGGGCCGCCCGTCCCGTTGGAGCAGGTAGTTGTAGATGCGGGCCATCTCGAGGCTGAAGACGCCGACGAGCGAGAAGTCGGGCCGGGCCGGGTTGACCATCGGGCCCAGCATATTGAAAAAGGTGCGTACACCCAGATTGCGGCGGATGGGGCCCACGTTCTTGAGGGCAGGATGGAAGAGGGGCGCATGCAGGAAGCAGATGCCGGCGCCCTCGAGCTCGGCCCTGAGTGCCGCGACATCGTTCTTGAAGCGGTAACCCAGCCGCTCCATGACGTTGGAAGCGCCGCTGACGGAGCTGGCCCCGTAGTTGCCGTGCTTGGCGACGCGCTGCCCCGCGCCCGCCACGATGAAGCAGGACAGGGTGGAGATGTTGAAAGTGTCCTTGCCGTCGCCGCCGGTACCGACGATGTCGACGAGGTCGGTGGTGCCCAGGTCGGCGGGCACGCACAGGGCTAACAGGGCGTCACGGAAGCCCTCGAGCTCCTCTATAGTGATGCTCCTCATGAGGAAGACGGTCATGAAGGCCGTCACCTCGTGCTCGTTGCATTCGCCCCGGCCGATAGACAGCAGCGCCTCTCGGGACTCGTCCCGGCCCAGGGTCCCGTGGCCGAGCAGTGTGGACAGATATTTTCGCATATTCGTCACCGTTCGATTTGATAGTTGCCTCCCCCGAGCCAGTTGCGCAGCATGCGCTCGCCCTCTGGCGTCAGGATGCTCTCGGGATGGAACTGCACTCCATGCACGTCGAAGGTCCTGTGGCGCAGTGCCATTACCCTGCCTTCCGCATCGCGGGCGGTGACCTCGAGGCAGTCGGGCATCCCATCCTCCTCGACCACCCAGCTGTGGTATCGGCCGACAGTAATGCCTTCCGAGAGTCCGGCGAACCAGTCGTCGCCACACGAACTGGGCTCGAGATCCGCTACCAGGCGGACTTCGGTCGCAATGCCATGGTATACCCGCGAGAGGTTTGCAAGCCGGGCACCGAAAGCCTGCCCGATGGCCTGATGGCCGAGGCATACGCCAAGCATAGGCCGGGAGGATGCATAGGCCCGGATCAGTGGGAGCAATAGTCCCGCCTCCTCGGGGATGCCGGGTCCCGGGGAGAGGATGATGCGGTCGTAACTTTCGGCATCGGCGAGGGGCATCTCGTCGTTGCGACGCACATCTGGACGACGGCCCGTGATGCGCTCTACAAGCTGCACCAGGTTATAGGTGAAGGAGTCGTAGTTGTCGAAGACGAGGATGCGTTCCACGGGGCCTTTTTCAATATCCGGTTTCCTGGCGCCTGTCATAATTCCTGTGCGTTGGCGATGGCCTTACGGAGAGCGCCTAGTTTGTTATGCACCTCCTGCAACTCGCTCTCCGGCCTGCTGGAGGCGACAATGCCGGCGCCTGCGCGGTATGTGAGGGTGTTGCCGCGACTCAGTAGGCTTCGGATGAGTATTGCATGGTTGCAGCTGCCGTCGAGGCCGATGGAGCCGATAGCGCCGCCATACCAGCCCCTTTCGGATGCCTCGCAGTCGTCAATGACCTCCATGGCCCTCACCTTTGGCGCACCGCTGAGGGTGCCGGCAGGGAATGTATTCGCCATCAGCTCGAAAGGGTTGCTGTCGGGCGGCACGAGTCCGGAGACCTCACTCACCAGATGAATGACATGGGAGTAGAAGTGCACTTGTCGATACTTGGCCACGGACACGTCTTTGCAGACGCGACTGAGGTCGTTGCGGGCGAGGTCGACCAGCATCACATGCTCCGCATTCTCCTTGGGGTCCTCGAGGAGCCTGTCGGCCTCCCGACGGTCGGTCTCGTCGTCGCCCGTACGGCGGAAGGTGCCGGCGATGGGGTGGACGGTGGCGCGCCCATCGCGCACGATGAGCTGGCTCTCGGGGGAGGAACCCATGATGCGATAGTCACCGTAGTCGAAATAGAACAGGTAAGGCGATGGATTGATGCTACGCAAGGAACGGTAGACGTTGAACTCGTCACCAGTGAAACCCTGGCGGAAACTGCGGCTGAGGACGACCTGGAAGACGTCTCCCCTAAGGCAATGGGCGATGCCCTTGTGCACGATTCGGAGATAGTCGGCGTCGGACATGTCTGAGTTCTCGTTGCCTGTCAGCGCGAACGGATACTGTGGGACGTCACGACTGCGGATGAGTGAGAGCAGCAGATCCGACTCGGAGGGTAGTCCCTCGATGTGGTTCTCGCAGAGGAAAAGCTCGTCACGGAAGTGGTTGATGGCAATCACATACTGATAGAGCCTGTACCGCATGAGCGGGATCATGGCCTCCCGACGGCCGCCCAGGCGTGAGGACTCTGTGAATCGGACGGCATCGTAACTGGTATATCCGTAGAAAGCCTGTGCAAAAGATGCCTCGCGTGCATCGCCCTCGGCAGTGAACCGCTGCAGGAATGACCATAGCAGCTCCGGTACCCGGCCGCCATCCTCAATCCTTACGGTCTCCGGCTTCTCACATGGGAGTTTTACCTCGAGGGTATCGAAGGAACGGACTTCGGCACCTGCGATGGCATTGACGCAGATGAATGACCAGCTGTTGTCGGAAGCATGTCCATCGGCCCCCTCCAGCAGAACGGTGTCGCGGAACCTGTCGCGCAGCCGGAGGTAGATGCCCACGGGAGTGTGGATGTCGGCCAGCATACGCCTGACTCGTGTCGCTATCCTGACGCTCTTCATGTTTTCTTTCGGTTGTTGTGACAAAGCAAGAGGCCCCGTCTTTGTACGGGGCCTCTTCATATCGACGTATGTCATGACAGACGGACCCCTCAGGAGCTCGCATGCCACCATCCCATGACGTTGTTAATATTCATGACGCGAATGTCGGGGCTTTGCCCCAATGTGGCAAAAGAATTTTTCTGGAGGATGGCTCGGACTGACACATGAAGGGAGTGCGTTTTTTTGGGATATTGCCACTGGAAGACAGCTCAAAACCTCATCCCAAACCGAAACGCAATCCCACATGTCTCCAGACAAACCCCAGCGCCTCCTCAGCCTTGACGCCCTCCGCGGCGCCATCATGGTGCTGCTGGCCCTGGAGGCCGCAGGCCTTTACGAGGCGCTGGAGCCTATCTCGCAGGGAACGATCGCGGCCCCGATGGTAGATCAGTTCTTCCACCACCCCTGGAACGGACTGCGGTTCTGGGACCTGATCCAGCCGGGCTTCATGTTCATCGCGGGCACAGCGATGGCGATCTCACTGCAGAGACAGAAGGAAAAGGGGGAAACCCGTGCATCGACAGGCCTCAAGACCCTCAAGCGATCGGGATGGCTGTTTTTCTGGGGCGTACTGAGTTACGCGGTGCGCAAGACGGGCCTGTCCTTCGAGCTTTGGAACGTCCTCACCCAGCTGGCCTTCACCACGCTGCTGACATGGCTGGTCATTGAATGGCGTTTAGCGGCACAGGCAGCCTTCTGCGTCGGACTCCTCCTCCTCACGGAATGCCTGTACCGGTTCACGGGCGTACCGGGCTTTGACCAGCCCTTCACCGACCAGCACAACTTCGGTAACTACGTCGACCTGCAGCTCATGGGCAAGATCAACGGCGGCGGCTGGGTCGCCATCAACGCCATCCCGACGTCCGTGCATACCATCGCGGGTGCGATGGCAGGTCGGTTCATACTCCGAAAACCTGACTCACCGGTGTCGCTGGTCCTATGGGGGACGGGCACCCTCATCGCCGGACTCTGGCTAGATGTCTCCGGGGTCACGCCCATCATCAAGAGGATCGCAACCAGCTCCTTCACACTGGCATCCCTGGGCTGGTGCCTGCTCGCACTCGCCGCCGCATGGGAATGGGTGGATCGAAGGGGACACCGCAGCGTCGGCTTCCTGAAGGTGATCGGCATGAACTCCATCTTCATATACCTCTTCTTCGAGATCGTGGGGGCCCGCTGGTTCAACGGATATGCCGGAGCGGTCACCAACGGCCTCATGTCGATGGCCTCGGTCCCGCAACATGTACAGCACATCGTCACCGCACTCGTTATCTTCGGCCTTGAATGGGGCATGTGCCTGTTCCTATTCCGAAAGGGGATCTTCTTCCGGCTTTGAGGAAAGAATCGCCGAGCGAAGCGAGAAAACACACGCCATCATCCCCACAAGCATCCCAGGATGTACATCCCAGCCTTCAACCGTGTGACCGACGACGACGAGGTCGTTGACTTCATGAGGCGCTACGCATTCGCCACCATCGTGACGGCGAAAGACGGACTGCCCACGGCGACGCACCTGCCCTTCTCGGTCGACAGGAGGGGCGAGGACCTGTTCCTGACCTCCCACTTCGCCAAGGCCAACGCGCAGTGGATGGAACTGGCATCCCACAAGGCGCTCGTGATCTTCAGCGAGCCCCACGCATACATCTCGCCACGGCACTACGACCATTCCACCAACGTACCCACCTGGAACTACATCTCCGTACATGCCTATGGCTACGGAAGGCTGCTCACAGACCCTTCCGAAGCCCTGAGGGCGCTGGAAGGGATGATCGACACCTACGAGGCAGGCTACAGGAGCCAGTGGGACGCCCTGCCGGAGGACTACCGCATGAAGATGCTGAAGGGCATCGTCGCCTTCGAGGTGAAGGTCAGCGAACTCCAGGCGAAGAAGAAACTCAGCCAGAACCGCTCTGAGGCGGAGAGGGATAGAATCATCAACGCACTCTCGGCAAGTTCAGATACGAACGAGACGGCCATCGCGGCCTTCATGGAAAGGGACAGGCGGAAGGATTGAAGGGGAACATAATGGATGTCTCCGCAGAGCACACCGCCCCACATTCCACCTACCGGCTCAGCGGAAGACGATATCATCCCCCACCGTCCAGTCGTTCTCGTAGAATCCGGCGGCCACCAGCGCCTCCGGTCCCAGTGTGAGCATCGAGGATCGGAACAGAAGGATGTCGGGGAAGCCGCTGCCCCCCGCGAAGTACTGGTTCGACTCGGCGGCACGCATGCCCGCAGGCCCCGTACCGCCGACGACGGCGACGCAGGTTCGATCCTCACCCCTTCCCGGCCACACGAAGCAAGCGCCGATATCTCCACCTGACCATTCCCTGCCACTGACGGAGGCTATGCCCCTTCCTATGAACACGGGGCATCCGCGCATCAGTGCGCCATAGGCGCTGTTCGTGTGTGCGTTGCCGTAGAGCACCACGCCGCGGCCGGCATGTCGAATGCTGTCGTACTCGGTGTCCGGGATTACGTCGAGGGCTCCGTTCCCGCGATAGTACCAGGTCTCGGCGTCATATCTCGCCTTTGCGGCGGCCCATGCGTTCTCCTCCGCGTTGCCAGCCGTGCCGTAGACGAGAAGGAAC
>RGVM01000151.1 GCA_010027295.1 Chitinophagia bacterium | reverse complement strand
GCCGTCGTTTCCCCGGCGTCGTCAGCAGCCGCTCGCTGGCGGCCGACCCGTCCAACGGCACCTTCCAGCTGGAGATCCGCGTCGACTTTGGCGAGGAGAAGCCCGCCACCGGAATGTTCGGAAGGGCCGTCATAACGCCCACGGTCATCCGAAAAGGCTACAGCATACCCTACGAGTCGCTGCTCGAGGCCGACGGCTCCAAGGGATACGTCTTCGTCACCGACGACCGCAGGACCGTGCGACGGGTGCCCGTGACGGTCGCCTCCCTCTCGCAGGAGCGCGTCTTCGTATCATCCGGGCTCGAGGGGCATGGATGGGTCGTTACGGCCGGAAGCCCCTATCTGCGGGATGGCTCAGCTATAAGCGTCAGGGACTGAAAGCCTCGCATCCGCACGGACGCCTCAGGGGTCTATGCATCCTCCCACAAACCGAAATGTGATGAGACTCACTTCCTTCTTCGTACGAAATCCCTCCTTCACTGTCGTCTTCTTCTTGATGGTGACGGCCGTGAGCGTGGCCTCGATGCTGGGCATGCCGAGGGCGGAGGACCCCGAGATCAACGCGCCCGACTTCCCCGTGGTGGTCGTCTATCCCGGCACCAGTCCGCAGGACATGGAGGAGCTCGTGGTCAAGCCCATCGAGAAACGGGTGGGAGAGTTGGAGAACCTGAAGCGGGTGACCTCCACTATCGTCGACGGGGTGGCGACCGTGTACGTCGAATACGACTATGCGAGCGACAGGGAGGCCAAGTACCAGGAGCTGGTGCGCGAGTTGAATGCGTTGCGGGAGCAGTTGCCGGCCGATATCCTGAGCGTCGAGGTGCGGAAGGTGTCGCCCAGCGATGTGAGCATCCTGCAGCTGGCTCTCGTCTCGGACAACGCATCGGAAGCGCTGCTGCGCCGCCTGGCTGACGATTTGCGCGAGGAGCTCGAGCAGGTGCCGTCTCTGAAGAAGGTCGCCTACCACGGCGTGCCGGAGCAGCAGGTGCGGGTGGACGTGGACCTCGAGCGGCTGGCGCGGATGGGCATCCCCATCAACCAGCTCCTCGGCAGCATCGCCGGAGAGGCCCTCAACATCCCCGCCGGCAGCCTGCGGGCGGGTACGAGATCTTACAACGTGAAAACCAGCGGTAAGTATTCCGACCTCGAAGAGATTCGCAACACTGTCGTATCCGCTGCGGGCGGCAAGGTCGTCCGGCTGCGTGATGTCGCCACCGTGGGGCAGCGTCCTGCGGAGGGAAAGCATATCGTCCGCCACAACGGCCATCGTGCCGTACTGGTGACGGCTGCCATGAAGACGGGGCAGAACATCTCTTCCACGCGGGAGCGGTACCTCCCCATACTGGACGACTTCGAGAAGCGGCTCCCCTCCAACGTGGCGATGGTGCGCGCCTTCGACCAGGCCGAGAATGTGCATCGGCGGCTGTCGGGCCTCGCGATCGACTTCATGATCGCCATCGGACTGGTGATGTTCACGCTGCTGCCGCTGGGATGGAGGGCCGCCACCATCGTGATGATGGCCATCCCGATGTCGCTCGGGCTGGGCATCCTCTCGCTCGACCTGTTGGGATATTCGCTCAACCAGCTGAGCATCGTGGGCTTCGTGGTGGCGTTGGGACTCCTGGTGGACGACAGCATCGTAGTGGTGGAGAACATCGAGCGCTGGCTTCGCGAGGGGCATGCGAGGCGCGAGGCGGCCATCGGCGCCACCCGGCAGATCACGCTGGCCGTGATGGGCACGACGGCAACGCTGGCGGTCGCCTTCATGCCGCTGGCCTTCCTGCCTGAGGCGTCGGGTGACTTCATCCGCAGCCTGCCCGTCGCCGTCATCGCCTCGGTCGTCGCATCCCTGCTGGTGTCGCTCACCGTCATCCCCTACCTGGCCGGTGCCATCCTGCGCAGGCATGCCGACCCCATCCTCAAGCGCTTCATCTCCGGCAGCTACACGCGACTGCTCGAGTGGGCGTTGCGTAACCCCTGGAAGACCGTGTTGGCCGCGTTCGCACTCTTCGGCCTCTCGCTGGGCGTCTTCGGCATCATCGGCTTCAAGCTGTTCCCGTCCTCCGAGAAGCCGCAGTTCCTCGTCAACGTGCAGATGCCGCTGCAGAGCAACCTGGAGGCGACGGATGCGCTGACGCGCGAGGTCGTCGAGGCGGAACTGCTCAAGGTGCCCGAAGTGAGGCACGTGACCGCCAACATAGGTAAGGGGAATCCCAGGATCTACTACAACGAGATACCGGCGAATGAGCAGTCGGACTTCGCCCAGCTGTTCGTGCAGTTGAATCCTGATGTGGACGCAGGCCGCAAGAAGGAGATCATCGGCCGGCTGCGTGACAACTTTTCAAAGGTCGCCGGGGCCCGCATCGAGGTGAAGGACTTCGAGCAGGGCCCGCCCGTGGAGGCCCCCGTCGCCATCCGCCTCTTCGGTGACAACCTCGACACGCTCCGTATCCTGGCCGACAGCGTGGAGGCCATGCTCCGCAGGATGCCCGGCACCCTGTACGTCGGCAACGACCTCGACGTGCGCAAGACCGACCTGCGCGTCCGCATCCATACCGAGAAGGCCCGGTCGATGGGTATCCAGACGGCAGACATCGACCGCACCATCCGGCTCGCGGTGTCCGGCATCCCGCTGGCAAGGTACACGGATGCCGATGGAGAGGACTACGACATCGTCGTGGGGACGCCGCGTGGCGAGCACGCCACCCTCGCTTCCCTGGAAGGCATCTTCGTGAACAACGCGCTGGGCACGCCGGTGCCCCTCACGCAACTCGCCACCGTGGGCTTCGAGACATCCGCCCCCGTCATCAAGCACCTCGACAGGAGGCGCTTCGCCGTAGTGAAGTCGTTCACGGTGCAGGGCACCCTGGCGCAGGACGTCAACGCGCGCTTCACGGAAAGGATGAAGGACTTCCGCCTCCCCGCCGGATACGGCTACGAGGTGGCGGGAGAACAGCAGCAGCAGGAGGAGGCCTTCGGCGGCGACTTCGGCAAGGTGGTCATCGCGACCGTCTTCCTGTTCATCATGGTGCTGGTGCTCGAGTTCCGGACCTTCAAGAGCACGCTGATCGTGCTGTCGGTCATCCCGCTCGGCGTCATCGGAGGCGTGGCGATGCTCTGGGCCACGGGCAATCCGATGTCCTTCGTCGCCATCGTGGGTTTCATCGCCCTGGCGGGCGTGGAGGTGAAGAACAGCATCCTGCTGGTGGACTTCACCAACCAGCTGCGGGCGGAGGGCAAGGGCCTCGACGACGCCATCCGCGAGGCCCCATCGTGCTGACGAGCCTGACGGCCATCGGCGGACTGATCCCGATCGCCCTGAACAGCAACCCGCTGGTATCCCCGCTGGCCATCGTACTCATCGGGGGGCTCATCTCCTCGACGCTTCTGTCGCGCATCGTGACGCCTGTGGTGTACAAGTTGATACCGCCGAGGGTCTAGGAGGCTGTCTGCCTGTGAAAGGATGCGCACCGTGTTGCCGTTGGCGTCTGACTGCGGCTGTCGATGCTGCCATGCTGAGAGTCCGGGTGGCTGCCAAACACCGGGGACATCGTCTCCGAAGGGATTCAGTCGAGCTTGTATTCAGTTGTCTCCCTGACCCAACGTCTTCAGTGTTGGATGAGGATGCGTCGGTTCAGGACGAAGTCCGGGGTTCGGACCTGCACGATGCATGGGCCCTCCGGGAGGGTGTCAGTGGGTATGTCCCGCAGTACCGACCGGAGGAGCAGTCGGCCCTGCAGGTCCATGATGCTGACATCATGCCGTCTAGGGGGCATGGCGTCGAACCGGACGTGGAGCATCCCCGCTGCGGGGTTCGGGTAAATGCGGACGGGATCTTTTACCGAGATTGATGCGACCCCCGTGACGACCGGTTTGCGGATCGTGTAGGTATGTGCGATGTCGCCGTTCCTTCGACTGGTGTTCTCTTCGTTGGGAAGGTAGGTGCGGATGTAGTCGATCTTCACGGAGTCAGGACAGACAGTGGCAAGGATGTATCCTCTGCTGGGCAGGAGGATGCCTTCCGCATATCCATAGGCGAGGCCTGTGACCGTGTTGAGGTTCTTGGCCGAGGGTTGCGGCACTTCCTGGTAGACCACTCCGTCGAGGACCTGTCGTCCGAAGAAATGATCGTGTCCATGGAAGAAGACGTTGACGCCGGTTTCGACCATCAGCTGGTGGATGGGCTTGTCCCAACCGGGACGGTTGGCGGCGAAGCCCCAGGAGGAGTCGGGGTTGCGTCCACCCATCTCATACAGGTGTGCGAACTCCGTTCCTCCCCGCCCTTCGGTGCCGCTGCCACCGACAATCTGGTGGCTGAAGATGAACTTGAAGGCGGCCCTGCTGTTGCGGAGCGTCGCCTTGAGCCAGTCGTACTGCTGTCTTCCCAGGCTCCAGTCCCACTCCTGTGGCTTGGGGTCGAGGTTGCCCTGATGTCGGTACACGTCGAGCACGACGAAGAGGGCATCCCCCCAGGTCCATGCGTAGTAGTTTTCGGGCAGGCCAATGCCGTGGGGCTCCTGCGTGGCGTTTCCGGTGTAGAACCCGTCGGGGAAGGGGTTGGGGTAATAATACTTGCGCCAGAGCGTCCCCCACACCCCCAGGTTGTTGGGCGGGTTCAATCCCAGGTAGTAGCTGTTCTGCCCTTCATGGTTCCCCAGGCAGAAGTAGAAGGGGATGGAGTGGCAGACCGCACCCAGGTAGGGTCTGTAGTCCAGATGCAACTGGGCCAGTTCGGCCGAGGTGATGGTGAACGGCAGGTGGTCGTCTCCGAAAGTGTCCCCCAGGGAGATCATGAAATCCGGACGGTCGTTCGCCTGGTTCTGGAGCACGACCTGGTACATGCTACGGATGCCCTTCTTGTCGTAGAGGTGCTCGTCCGCCTCGAGGGTGAAGGTGAACGGTCGGCCGGGTTTTCGCTGTGTCGTAAGGTTGTACTCCGGTGTGACATTGTAGGTGGCGGCCGACAGCGGTCGGTAACGGACTCGGTACCAGTAGCGGGTATCGGGCAGGAGGTTTCGGAGATCCCTTTCCTCAGGCCGGCCGGCCTGAAGGGGGAAGGGGCCGCTCGTGGAATCGTATCTGCCGGGGGCGATGCCGTAGTCGATGATGCATTCGGACGGCTGGCCCATCAGGATGCTCAGGGTGACGGACCGGTCGGTGGGGCGTCCGGAGATGATGTTCGGCGCCTGTCCCCGCAACAACAGCGGCAATACCGCAAGCGGGAGCCATACAAGGAGGCTCCGAAGGTTTCTGGCCATGGTATGTGCATGGACAGCCGGGGATGCGTGCAGGTTTAAGAGGTAGGGGGTTTCCCGTTAAACCCATCTTCTGCATAAGTGTCTTAGGCTATAAACCGTTCCACCGTGATTCCCATGTTGATTCGAGCCGGACAGGTGACGGCACTGGCCAGTATGCTGGCTATTGCAGGCATGACGGAAGGCTGCTCCAAGTCCGCATCGCCTGCCGACACGCTGCCGCCCGCCGCTGCGCTGGTGTTCAAGGGAGAAGGGTTCCTGCACAACGGAACCTATCCGAAACTGTACACCTGCGACAGTTCGGGCATCTCTCCGGGGGTGTCCTGGGAATCGGTCCCCATCGGGACGAAGACCTTCGCCATCACCATGCATCATTATCCGCCTACGGGGGACAAGCATGTCTATTGGGTCGTCTACAACATTCCCGCGGACATCCGGAGCATCCCTGCCGGCTTCACCGGGGTGTATTCCTACGGCATCAATACCGTAAATGGCCGCAACACCTACACGCCACCCTGCTCGCAGGGGCCCGGAGCCAAGGTCTACATCCTTACGCTGTATGCCCTTCAGGCGCAGCCGGTGATCAGCAAGCCCGCCTCGCAGGTGACGATGGATGTCCTGCTTGACGCCATCCGGACGACGAAGCTGGATTCCGCCATCATGAATGTCACATACACGCGCTGAGCCCATTTACCTCGATAAAAAAACAATGCACCATGAAAAAGGGGATTCTTGCCATCGCAGTCATGCTGCTCGCGATACCGCTCTTCGCCCATGAGGGAGGGCATGGTGCCGACCAGGCGTTGCCGGTGACAAACCGATGGGAGCTGTCTGACGGGACAATGGTTGAAGGGACCTATCTCTACGGAGATGACACCCGTGTCGTGCTCGAGCGGTCGGATGGCAGTCGCATCCGCCTGTCCTTGTCGGATCTCTCCGCACAAGACCGCCGTCTGGCGCAATTCCGAAACCATAGGACCGCCCGGCTCAACGGAAGCACTGCTGTGCCCGTGCAGTCCCTCCCGGGCGGATCGGATCCGGCCTGGATCTTGTTCGCCCTCGCCGCCGGAATCCTAGGGCAATGGGCCGTCGCGCGATTCGACATGCTTCGCATACCCCGGGGAGGGTTCAGGACGGCAACCGTCCGCCTTGCCGTGTTCGCTGCCGGCCTGATGCTGGTGATGGCATGCCGGAAGGGGATGGTTACGACGCCACCCTCGAACACGGGCGTGACCATACCCAAGACAAGGGTGGGTTTCCTGGATTCCGCGTTCGCTCCCTACCGTCCGGGCGTGACGACACGTTCGGACAACACCTGGTATTATATCGAATCCAACGGCATGCCCTCCCACAACATGATGGTGGGCA
>RGVM01000016.1 GCA_010027295.1 Chitinophagia bacterium | reverse complement strand
TAGACGACAGGGAAGTGCACTTCCGGTTAATCGGAGAGTTCAACGCCTACAACCTGCTGGCCACCTACGCGGCAGCAGTATGCCTCGGGGATGACCGCGACGAAGTCCTCCGTGTGCTGAGCCTTATCCGCGGTGCGGAAGGCAGGTTCGACCCGGTCGTCTCACCGAAAGACCGAATCGTGGGGATCGTCGACTACGCGCACACGCCCGACGCATTGCTGAACGTGCTCGCCACTCTGCGAAAGGTTGCCCGGGATGGGGAGCGGATCATCACAGTGGTGGGCTGCGGCGGTGACCGTGACAGAACCAAGCGCCCTGTCATGGGTGATGTCGCCAGCCGCTACAGCGACCGGGTGGTCTTCACCTCCGACAACCCGCGCAGGGAGGAGCCGGGACGCATCATCCTCGAGATGGAACAGGGCGTCTCCGTGGACAACAAGCGGAAGACCGTCGCCATCCCCGACAGGAGGGAGGCCATCAAGGCGGCCGTGAGCATGGCCGGCCCGGAGGACATCGTCCTGCTGGCGGGCAAGGGCCACGAGAAATACCAGGAGACGGCCGGTGTTCGGAAGCCCTTCGACGACAGGGCCGTACTGATCGAGATGTTCGAGATGATGGGCAGATAGGCGCAACAGGAAACGAAAAGAACCATACCAGGAGGATGCTGTACAGACTCTATCAATGGCTGGCCGACGAGGGACTCAGGTTTCCCGGCAGCGGACTGCTGCAGTACATCACCCTGCGGGCGATGCTGGCGACACTCCTCTCTTTGGTCATTACGCTCTATTTCGGCAAGAGGCTCATCCGTTTCCTGTCCTCACGTCAGATCGGGGAGAGCGTGCGGGAGCTCGGGCTGCAGGGTGAGGAGTCGAAGCGCGGCACGCCGACCATGGGCGGCATCATCATCCTGCTGGGCATCCTGGTGCCAACGCTTCTTTTTGCAGACCTCGACAAGGTCTATATCCGCCTGGTGCTGCTCAGCACTATCTGGCTAGGCGTCGTGGGTTTCGTCGACGACTGGCTGAAGCTCCGTGCCAAGAGGCTTTCCCAGCAGGCCGGCACGCCCTATCGGAAGGGTGAGAAGGACGGTTTGGCGGCTTGGTCAAAGATCATGGGGCAGGTGGGCCTGGGCATCATCATCGGTGCGACACTCATGTTCAACGGGAATGTGAAAGTGTATCGGGAATATGTCGGTGATGGCAGGCCGGGGAAGTCGATTCGCGTACCCTACGAGGGAGGGGAGCGGGTGCTGGTGGCGGCCGATGGTCCCGTTACTACGATACCCTTCGTAAAGGGCCATGAGTTCAACTACGCGAAGCTGCTGCCCGAGGGCCTTCGCGGGTATGCCTGGATTCTCTATGTACTCGTAGTGATATTCATCGTCGCAGCCGTCTCCAACGGCGCCAATATCACCGACGGGCTGGATGGCCTGGCAACGGGCGTCTCCGCCATCATCGGCATCTGCCTGGGCATCTTCGCCTATGCGAGCGGGAATGTACGGATGGCTGAGTATCTCAACATCATGTACATCCCCAATATCGGGGAGCTCAGCATCTTCATCGCCGCCATGGTGGGTGCCTGCATCGGGTTCCTATGGTATAACGCTTATCCGGCGCAAGTATTCATGGGCGATACGGGCAGCCTGGCCCTTGGAGGCATCATCGCCTCCCTGGCGATCATCGTGCGGAAAGAGTTGCTGATACCGATCTTCTGCGGGGTCTTTCTGGTGGAGAACCTGAGTGTGATGATACAGGTGTCCTGGTTCAAGTACACACGTAGGCGTTTCGGGGAGGGGCGCCGTGTGTTCCTGATGAGTCCGCTGCACCATCATTACCAGCGAAAGGGCTTCCACGAGAGCAAGATCGTCGTGCGATTCTGGATAGTAACACTCATGTGTGTCGTATTCGCCATCATGTCACTTAAAATCAGATGAATACCGCAACTCATTATATGGAAAACCAACAACCGAACCTAGGAAGGACACACCACCCTGAACCCTATCCGTATTACCTCCCGAAGACCATCCATTGAAAGACCAAACCATCCAGACCCTGTCATGAGAACGGTGATACTCGGAGCCGGGGAGAGCGGAACGGGCGCAGCGATCCTATCCAAGCGGACGGGGTCGGACGTGTTCGTCTCCGACGCCGGTCGCATCGCCGACCGCTACCTCCTCGAGCTTTCCGAGCACGGCATCCAATTCGAGCAAGGCGGGCACGATACCGCCCGCCTGCTCGAGGCGGATGAAGTAGTCAAGAGTCCTGGCATCCCGCAGGACCATCCCGCGGTCTCCTCCATCCGGGCTGCAGGTATCCCCATCTTGAGCGATGTGGAGCTGGCTTACCGACACCGTGGCCGGAGCCGTTTCATCGGCGTTACCGGCAGCAACGGCAAGTCCACTACAACGGCACTGATCCACCATATCCTCCGGCATGGGGGCCTTGACTGCGCACTGGTGGGCAATATCGGCGTGTCCGTGGCCCGTCAGGTAGCGCTCGATCCCAAAGAGGTCTATGTCACCGAGATCAGCAGCTTCCAGCTGGACGATATCCGCACGTTCCGCCCGGAAGTGGCTGTACTTACCAACATCACGGAGGACCATCTGGACCGCTATGCCTATGAGCTCGTCAACTACGTGCGGGCGAAGTTCAACATCACCAGGAACCAGACCCCTTCGGACCACTTCATCTACTGCGCGGACGACCCCGTCACCATGAGCAGCCTTCCAAACTTCCATATCCGATCAAACACATTGCCCTACGCCATGAACAGAGAACTGCCAAGAGGCGCATACATCCTGAATGACCGAATGACCGTCGGCGGACAAGACCCCCTGACGATGGGTGTGCAGGACTTCTCCCTTCGGGGACGCCACAATCAGTACAATACCATGGCGGCCTGCCTGGCGGCATCCGTCATGGAGATCCGCAAGGAACGGATTCGGGAGGCCGTCACCCATTTCGAGAGCCTTGAGCATCGGATGGAGAAGGTGGCCACCGTGAGGGGTGTCGAGTTCATCAACGACAGCAAGGCCACCAATGTGAACAGCACCTGGTACGCCCTGGAGAGCATGACGGGGCCCGTGGTGCTGATCCTCGGGGGCGTCGACAAGGGCAACGACTACTCACTCATCCTCGAGCTCGTCAGGGAGAGGGTCAAGGCTATCGTATGCCTCGGCATCGACAATGCCAAGATCCACGAGGCCTTTCGGGGTGTCGTCTCCCACATGGTGGATGCGGGCAGCGCTGAACAGGCCGTGCAAATCGCCTTCCGCCTGTCGGCCAAGGGAGATACCGTGCTGCTCAGCCCAGCTTGTGCAAGCTTCGACCTCTTTCGGAACTACGAGGATAGGGGCCGACGCTTCAAGATGGCCGTCCGAGACCTCTGAAGGCACTGACGCGATGGAACAGATAATATTGGGCATGTGGAGGATATGACAAGACAGGGAATGCAGGGGATGCCGGCCTTCAAGGCACGGTTGGGCGGCGACAGGTTAATATGGGGACTTGTCGCCATCCTCTCCATGTGCAGTCTTCTGGTCGTGTATAGCAGTACCGGCAGCCTGGCGTACCGTTATTCTAAGAGCACTGAGTTCTACCTCTTCAAGCAGTCCGCATTCATCGCCGTAGGCATCTGCATCATCTATTTCGCTCACCTGCTCGACTACCGGTATTACTCCCGCATCGCCGTATGGGCCTACATCCTGTCGATTCCATTGCTCCTGTACACCCTCGTCTTCGGCTCCACCATCAACGATGCCAGCCGATGGATACGGCTGCCGATCATAAACCTGACCTTCCAGACCTCGGACATGGCAAAGCTGGCCCTGTTCATGTACCTGGCCCGGCAGCTAAGCCGCAAGCAGGCAGTCATACGGGAATGGAGAAAGGGTTTCCTGCCCCTCATACTGCCGGTCTTCCTTACCTGCATCCTCATCGCCCCCGAGAACCTGTCCACGGCCATGCTCGTAGCCTCCACATCCCTCTTGCTGATGTTCATTGGAAGGGCCGCCATGCGACATATACTCCTTGTCATGGCCTTGGCCGCGATACCCATCGGCATCCTGGTGGCCCTGGCCATACACTACTACGATCCGGTGGCCAGGAATGCACGCGAGCTGCCGGCAGCCCTGGGCGTGAAGCGTGTCGAGACGTGGATACATCGCGTGCAGGACTTCATGTACGCCGATGAGCAGGAAGTGTCCTATCAGGTGCAGCAGGCCAAGATCGCCATCGCCAAGGGCGGATGGGCAGGGCTTGGGCCCGGCAAGAGCGAGGCGAGGAACTTCCTGCCGCATCCCTATTCCGACTTCATATATGCCATCACCATCGAGGAGTACGGTCTCCTTGGCGCCCTAGCACTCCCTATCGTCTACCTCGCCTTCCTGTTCCGATGCATCCATATGTTCCGAAGGTCGCCCTACGCTTTCGGGGGCTTCCTTGCGATGGGACTCGGCTTTACCCTGGCCATCCAGGCCCTGGCGAACATGGCCGTCAACGTCAACCTGGTTCCGGTGACAGGCGTTACGCTTCCGCTCGTGAGCATGGGCGGCAGTTCCTTCGTATTCACCTGCCTCTCGATAGGCATCATTCTGAGCGTGGGCCGCGACCTCGAAGAAAAGGCCCATGCCGGGACACCGTCCGTCGTCACCCCCAACTCGTCCGATGCGTGAACCCAGGGTCATATTGGCAGGCGGCGGCACGGGGGGGCATATCTTCCCGGCCATCTCGATTGCGGACGCCATCCGTGACAGGGCCCCGCATGCCGATATCCTCTTCATTGGGGCGAAGGACCGTATGGAGATGGAGAAGGTCCCGGAGGCGGGCTACCCCATCGAGGGCCTCGACATCGCAGGATTCGACAGGAGGGCCCTGTGGCGCAACCTCGGACTGCCATACCGACTCTTGCGGAGCTTTGGAAGGGTTCGTTCGCTGTTTCGCCGTTTCCGGCCCCAGGCCGTGGTCGGCGTGGGTGGCTATTCCAGCTTTCCGGTCGTTCGTTATGCCCAATGGCTCGGTATCCCCACTTTCATCCATGAGAGCAACGCTCATGCGGGCAAGTCGAACATCCTCCTCGCCCGTCGGGCGACGGCCGTCTTCGTTGCAGCAGAAGGCATGGATCGTTTCTTCCCTACCGACCGGATACGACTCAGCGGGAACCCCATCCGAAAGGGTATTACTGATGCCACATATACGAGAAAAGAGGCCATGGAACATTTTGGGCTGGACCCCACGCGGAGGACCATCCTGGCTATCGGTGGCAGCCTGGGCGCCCGTAGCATCAACGAGGCCATGGCCGCAGGACTCGACGATATCCGGGATGCCGGACTGCAGTTGATCTGGCAGACGGGCCGTGATTTCGCGGCCAGGGCCGCCGAACTCGCCGAGGGAAAGTTTTATGTCCGGACCTATGCCTTCATCCGTGAGATGCCGCTAGCCTATGCAGCGTCCGACCTCGTCGTGTCGAGGGCCGGTGCCATGTCTGTCTCTGAAATCGCCGCTGCCGGCAAGCCCGCCGTCTTCGTGCCATATCCCTTGGCATCGGAGGACCACCAGACTGCCAACGCCTCCCGACTGGTTGGGATGGGGGCTGCCAGGCTGGTACCCGATGCCGAGGCGGCCGACCATCTGGTCAAGACGGCCATCGGACTGGCAGGCGATACCGAAACCTGCATCCGGATGGGGGACGAAGCCAGGAAGGCCTCCCTGCCCGATGCGGCAGGGACCGTTGCGGGGTATGTTCTGGAGGAAATTGAAAGAAGGAGGAGAAAGGCATGAAACGTCTCGACGAGATACGGAGCGTCTACTTCGTCGGCATCGGCGGGATAGGGATGAGTGCCTTGGCGCGCTATTTCCTTTCCAGGGGATGCAGGGTCGCAGGCTATGACAGGACGCCGACGGAGCTCACGCGCGCGCTCGGAGACATGGGGGCTGAGGTTGTCTTCGAGGACGACCCCCGGCTGGTCGGAACCGACCCCGACATCGTTGTCTATACACCGGCTATACCACCGCAGAACCGCATCCTGTCGATGTTCCGGCAGTCAGGCGCCTTCCTGCTGAAACGCAGCGACGTCCTGGGCCTAATATGTCAGGGCAACCAGAACCTCTGTATCGCGGGCACCCACGGCAAGACCACCGTCAGCACCATGACGGCCCATATCCTTCGCCACTCGGGCTTCGGTTGTAACGCCTTTCTTGGCGGCATCGCCTCCAACTACGACACCAACTTCTGGGGGCATGAGCGCCGGCTAACCGTCATAGAGGCCGATGAGTACGACAGGAGCTTCCTGAAGCTGAGTCCCGACATCGCCGTCATCACGGCCATGGATGCCGACCACCTCGACATCTACGGCACAGAAGAGGCCATGCGTGACGCCTTCGTTGAATTCTCCCATAGGACCCGACCTGACGGACTTGTCATTGCTCACGGCCGCCTCCCCAGGCTGGCCGAATTGAGAAGGCCCGTCGCAACATACGACCTGGAGGACAGTGGTACGGACATCCATGCCTCAAGCCCCGTCCCTCGGGACGGGGCCTATCATTTCGACGTCCATGCCTGGGAATGGACGCTTACCGGATTGACTCTCCCCATGGGTGGGAGGCATAATGTCGAGAACAGCCTTCCCGCCATCGCCATTGCCCACCGCCTCGGGGTTCCGGACGAGGACATCCGGGCTGCCATTGCATCCTTCCAGGGTGTCCGCCGCAGGTTTGAGTTCCACATGCGGGCACCCGGGCGCGCCTATATCGACGACTATGCCCACCATCCCGAGGAGCTCCGCGTCCTGATCGAGGGTGTGCGCGACCTATTCCCCGGCAGGAGGCTCACGCTGGTCTTCCAGCCGCATCTGTTCAGCCGGACGCGTGATTTTGCCGCAGGCTTCGCTGAAAGTCTCGACATGGCCGACGACGTCTTGCTGATGCCTATCTATCCCGCCCGTGAGGAGCCAATACCTGGGGTCGATGCCGGCCTCATCGCCGGAGCAATGCAGCGAGGTCCTGTCCGCATCTCGGAGCCGGGAGAAGTGCTCCGGTGGATCGAGGGGCATCCGGTGGAGGTCCTGGTGACGGCGGGAGCCGGCGATATCGACAGACTGGTAGCTCCCATACGAACGATACTGACAAGACAGGCACATGGCGCGTAGCAAGGTCATAGCGAGGGTGTTGGGGATTGTCGGCTGGATGCTGGCAGGATCCACCGTGCTCGTACTGCTGGTCGGTGCCATGGGCATTCGCAGCCGCAACACCTGCCGCGGTATCCGCATCGCCTATGCTCTTCCCAGCGGCGGCCGATATGTGGATTCGCTTCACATCGCCAACCTGCTGAAGGCCGATGGCGAACCGCAGTTGACAGGGGCGCTCCTGACGTCCCTCGACCTAAACCGGATGGAAAAACGACTGGAAAAGGATCCCTGGATACGGGATGCAGATCTGTTTCTGGACAGGGGCCATATCCTGCACATACGTATCGAGGAACAGTCGCCGGTGGCAAGAATCTTTACCCAATCGGGACACTCCTTCTATTTGGACAGCCTGTTGAATCGCATTCCGCTCAATCCTCTGTATACTGAGAGGCTCCCTGTATTCACCGGTATGCCCGTCTCCATCATGGGCAGGCAGCCTGGCGACACACAGCATCTGGCCGATGCCTTGCAGATCGTCAGCTACCTGAGGTCTGACGAACTGGCCATGGCCATCGTAGAACAGGCAGACTTCGAACCGGGTACCGGATTCGTTCTCATCCCGAAACTGGGCGATCACCGCATTGTCTTCGGGGATGCGACGGACATCGCAGGCAAGCTCCGGAGACTCCGGATCTTCTACCATCAAGTCATGTCACGTACCGGATGGAACAGCTACCGGCAGATAGATATCCGATATCGCGACCAAGTCGTAGCCATCCCTTCGGACAGTCTTCCCGCAACGGCCGATTCGCTAGCCTCGAGATCCCCCGACACGGCCACGCGCCGGGCCGATCCGGATCCAGCACACCTCTCCGCTCCCGGCCCGGAACGGAAGACGCTGCCAAAAGCAGTGATGCCGGCCCCCAGGACTTGAGCCACCCAGACATGCGAACCACACAGAAACCCATAGTCATCCAAATCGAAAAATCAGCCAGATGCAGACAATAGGAATATCCGGTATCCTGCGGACCGAAGAGATGGGAAAAACCATGGAACAACCCGTAGTCGTGGGACTCGATATCGGTACCACAAAGGTGGTCGCCATAGCGGGGCGCAAGAACGAATATGGGAAACTCGAAGTGCTCGGATTCGGTAAGGCTAACAGTAAGGGCGTCAGGGAGGGAATGGTGCAGAACATCACGCAGACCATCGAGTGCATTGGCCAGGCGATCCAGAACTGCCTGGCCTCCAACCCGGGACTGGAGATCCGGAAGGTCTTCGTGGGCATCGCAGGCCAGCATATCAAGACCCTCCAGATACGGGGCAACATTGTACGCCAGAACATCGAGGAGGAAATTCGGCAGGAGGAGGTCGACCAGCTCGTCAAGGACCAGCGCAAGAACTACATACCTGCGAGCGATGAGATCATAGACGTCATACCCCAGACCTACACCGTTGACAACATCTCCGACATATATGACCCCGTCGGCTACAGCGGCATCAAGATCGGCGGCGACTTCCTACTTATCACGGGGGACAGCCAGGCCATCCGTAATATCAACCGAAGCGTCGAAAGGGCTGGCCTCGGCGTGAGCGACCTTATCCTGCAGCCGCTCGCTTCCTCCGCTGCCGTCATGTGCGAGCAGGATCTGGAGGCCGGTGTGGCCATCCTCGACATCGGCGGTGGCACCACCGACCTGGCCGTCTTCCACGAGGGCATCCTCAAGCTCACGGCCGTGATACCTTTCGGAGGTGAGATCATCACCTCTGACATCAAGAAGGGGCTGGGCGTCATGCGCTCCCAGGCCGAACAGATGAAGGTGAAGTTCGGCTCCGCACTGGCCGAACACGCACAGGGCAACGCCTACGTGAACATCCCCGGATTACGCGGCCTGCCCAGCAGGCACATCAGTGTAAAGAACCTCGCCGAGATCATTCAGGCCCGCATGTCGGAGATATTGGAATACGTCAACTATCACCTCAAGCAGACGGGACTCGACGCAGGAAAGCTCAACGGCGGTATCGTCCTGACCGGCGGCGGTTCCCAGCTACGCCACCTCAAGCAACTCACCGAGTACGAGACGGGCCTCAACGCCCGCATAGGCCTGCCCAACGAACACCTGGCAGCCAGCCATCTCGAGGAGCTGGCCCAGCCCATGTACGCCACCTGCATCGGACTTATCCTGAAGGGATACCATATCCATGAGAATGCCGCAGGCGGCAAGGATGTTCCGGCACTACAGCCCTTGCAGACGCCAGTCGTACAGGTACAGCCTTCCCCGGTGGCCGACACTGCCACTTCGTCTGTCCCCCGCTCCCGCGAGCGGCCGGGGAAGCCAAGGATGAGCATGCGTGATTTCATGGACTCTATAAAGCACGGTATCTATGAAATATTCAAGGAGGACGAAGAATACCGCTTCCCCGACACTGACAAGCGTACAATGGGCAATGACCCTCAATGAATACGGATACAGGCAGACAGGCATTCAACCATAAAACAGAAACCATGATCCAATTCGACATGCCGAAGGAGCATTCTTCCATCATAAAGGTCATCGGCGTCGGCGGTGGTGGCGGTAACGCCGTCAATCACATGTTCAACCTCGGAATGGAGGGCGTCGACTTCGTGATCTGCAATACAGATGCACAGGCGCTCCAAGCCAGCCGGGTGCCCAACAAGATCCAACTCGGACCCAACCTCACACAAGGCCTGGGAGCCGGCATGAACCCCTCCATCGGCCGCCAGGCGACCGAGGAGAGCCTCGACGAGATCCGGCGACTCCTGGAAGTCAATACAAAAATGGTCTTCATCACCGCCGGAATGGGTGGAGGCACGGGTACGGGCGGCGCCCCCGTCGTGGCACGTATGTGCCGCGAGATGGGCATCCTTACCGTAGGCATCGTCACCATGCCCTTCAGCTATGAAATGAAGAAGCGGATGTCGCAGGCCGAGGATGGGATCGAGGAGATGAAGCGATACGTGGACACTCTGCTGGTCATTAGCAATGACAAGCTCCGCCACCAGTTCGGCACCCTAACCTTCAAGGCGGCCTTCTCCACCGCCGACAACGTACTAGCCACCGCCACCCGGTGCATCACCGAGGTGATATCCAACCGGGGGCATATCAATGTCGACTTCGCCGATGTCTACACCGTCATGCGCAACGGGGGCATGGCTATCCTGGGCAGCGCCAGGGCCGAGGGCGAGGACAGGGCCCTGAGGGCCATCGAACAGGCCATCCACTCGCCCCTGCTCAACGACAACGATATTCACGGCGCAAAATGGGTGCTTATCAACATCAACTCCTCAGAGGGAGAGCATGAATTCACGGTGGACGAGGTCGAGATCATCCAGCAATACCTGCAGTCGCATGCCGGTGACGAATACGACCTATTCATGGGCCTCGGATACGACAGCAGCCTCGGTGCACAAATAGGCATTACGATCATCGCCACCGGCTTCGATGGAATATCCCCGGATCATGCGGTAACTGAGGCGGATGACAGGCCGGCCGTAGCCACGGGCGAGGAGCCACCCCTGATCTTACAGCTGGGAGATGCCGTCGAAAATCCGACATTCGATGCGGCGGGGCCATCTGATGCACCTACGGTTCCCGACGTGGCAGACCTCATGCCCACCCTGGTTCAGCTGGCGCCTTTGTCCGATAAGCTCGGCAACCTTGTCCGCCAACCTGGCGGGCAAGAGTCGGATGCCCATCGGAAATTTACGAATGCTCCCGCTTCCATACCTTTGCAGATAACCGATACGTTCCAGCCAGGGAATGTGGAAGGTCCCCATCCTCCGAACCACCAAACAGAAGGGGCGTCAACTGCCACAGACCGCATCCTGCCATTGTTCGGCGACTTCCTCGCCAAGCCTGCCAGGATATATGCGGAAAGGGACGATGCAGCCAACGCCCCCGGTCCGCACCCTCTTCAAGTTCCGCATCAGGAAGGCATCAAGGAGTTCGATCCAAACTCCGAGATGCACTTGGTGATAAGGGAGAATCCGCCGGCGGATGGGCCCCACACAGTATCGGCTGCGACCGATTCGGCTTCCATCGAGGAACCTGCGATGCAGGACGAGGTGGAGGAGCAGAAACGCATCAAGGCGCTCCGGGAAAGCAAGTTGCGCAACTTGTCCTACTGGAAGAACACCGCCTCAGATCCGAAGCACGAGTTGGAGCAGATACCGGCTTTCATCCGCCGCGGTTCCCCTGACAAAGGAGGCTTGCCATCCGCCCCGGAACAACTCTACAGCCAGGTGACCCTTAAGGCGGACGAGGAGAGGGACCGCATCTACCTGAGCTCCCTGAACTCCTTCCTCGAAGGCAAGAAGCCCGACTGATGCAGGATCAGCCGGGTACGGACACCACGGAACCTAGACACCTTTGCGCCACGAGATATGCAGACAGTCCTGATCACCGGCGGTACGGGCCTCATCGGGACGGCCTTGAGCCGTTACCTGCTCGACGAGGGGTATCATGTCATCATCCTGTCCCGCAACCCGAGGGAGACGGCCTCCCTGCATGCGGTTACGACTTCCCGCAAGGCATTCCGCTCCAGCGGGCGCCTCATGCACTCCCGTTGGGATATCCAACGTATGACGATGGATCCTGACGCCTTACGTGAAGCCGACTATGTCATTCACCTGGCCGGGGCGGGCGTGGCTGACAAGCGTTGGAGCAAAGACCGCAAACGAGAGATCCTCGAGAGTAGGACACGAAGCAGCGAGCTCCTGATACAGAGCCTTTCCACGCTGCCCAACAAGGTCAGGGCCGTGGTAAGTGCTTCCGCCATAGGATGGTACGGACCCGACAAGGGCACCCTCTTCGTCGAGACCGACCTCTCCAGCGACGACTTCCTGGGGCGCACCTGCCTCCGCTGGGAGCAGAGCGTAGAGCCTGCCGCCGCGCTCGGCAAGCGGCTGGTCAAGCTGAGGCTCGGTATCGTGCTGTCGACCGAGGGTGGCGCCCTGCGCGAATTCCGCAGGCCGCTCTACACGGGGGTGGCCCCCATCCTGGGCGATGGCCGCCAGATGGTCAGCTGGGTGCATGTCTCAGACCTATGCAGGGCTTTTGGCCATGCCATCGCCGACGAGGCCGTCAGTGGCGTATATAATGTCACGGCACCCCACCCCGTCGACAACCGGACACTCATGCTCACACTCGCCCGTTCCACCAACGGTTCCTGGTACCTGCCCATGCGGGTGCCTTCCTGGCTCTTGAAGATGCTGTTGGGTGAGATGAGCGTTGAGGTCCTGAAGAGTGCCACCGTGAGCTCCCATAAGCTCCAGCAATCAGGCTTCACCTTCCAATACCCCGACATAGATTCAGCCATTGGGGCACTGACCGGGCAGGGTTGAGCCGCGGAAGATTTATTCCATCTGATTCGATTCCGGAATTTCCACCTGAAGCGGGCACTGCTCAGGGGAATTTTTTCATCGCTCCAAGTCGAAAACCTCACTGGGCGACTCTCCGACAGTCATCGGCACAACAGGATCGGGGGTTACTGTTCGCCTCGGATCAGTCGAGTCTGACGGGCGGGAGACGAATCTCCGTTGCGGCGCGGTCCATCTCGAAAGTGCCGGGGTCCAGCAGATAGCGAACGCTTTCCTCCAGGATTTTGCTTCGGTTGGAGAGGAAGGCTTGCATTCGTTCCTTCGGAAGGATCAGTCTAAAGCCTTCGGCGCCCACACGCGTGTCGAACCCTGGGTTGAGTACATCGAATAATCGGGGATCCATGTCGAGCATCCTAGCTACTACGGAGGAATGGTATTTCCCGACAATGTCCAGGGTATCGGTATCGGCCGGTTTCAGTACGAACATGGGCGGTTGCGGTGGTAACAGTCCCGTTGTGACGCCACCGCCTCCTTCCAGGCAGTAATGAGTGGCGATATATTTTCTTACATGCTGGCGTGTTTCCTTGGGAAGCCCCTTCTCCACCGCCCAGAAGTTGCCCCCACCCTGGGTCCGGAGTACGGAAGCCATTCGGCCCGAGCCTGCGTTGAAGGCAGCGATTACCAGCAGCCAATCGCCGAATTCCTTGTGGGAACGCTTGAGCATGGTCGCCGCCGCTTCCGTGCTCTTTCGGAGATCGAGTCGCTCGTCCACGCCACCCTTGACGCGAAGTCCCAACGATCTTGCCGTCACGGGCATGAGCTGCCAGGGACCGGCCGCACCCATTGGGGATACGGCCTTTCGCGCCATTTTGGATTCTACTATGGCAAGGTATTTCAGCTCGACAGGGAGGCCGTGCGCCGCGAGGATCTGTTCTATTGTTTTTAGGGCTGACTGGTTTTTGTCGAGAACCCCCTCCAGGAATGCTCTGTTCTGTGAGATGTAGGCTTTGACAAAAGCCGCTGCCATGGGGTGTAAGCCAGTAAACTCGGTCGCGGTTGTCCGGGATTTTCCCGGGGCCAGCTCTGAAGAGATGGAGGAGGCTACAGACATACCCTGCAGGGGGGAGCCGGCAGCCATTCTAGGAAAAGAGTCCGGCTGAGCGGGAACCACGGAAGAATGGACCGGGGTTGAAGTCAGGATGACGACCGTCAGCAGTCCCGGGACCTTTGTAAAGAACTCATTCATGATCTGCAACATCTCAGTTCGTTTAGTGTGTGAACCTCAAATGTTTCAGGCACGCAACCTTAGCGGTCGGCGACCCGCAGGTTTGTCAAGGATATCGGCTCTTGCAGAACTGCAGGAGGGTTGGTTCGCCCTCCCTATCTGACATGCCCTGAATACCAAACGGCATGCCATTCGAGTGTCTGCCTATGGGAAAACTTATCCCCGGAATTCCGGCCAAATTGGCATAAACCGTGAATATGTCCGCAAGGAACATGGAGACGGCATTTCCTCCCTTTTCCCCGAAGCGGAAGGCGGTCGTAGGGGATGTGGGTAGCAGGAGGATGTCGAAGTCCTTGAAAATCAGTCTCGTCTTTTCCACGATCCGCTGCCGTGCCTGTTGAGCTCTGGTGAAATAGGCATCGAAATATCCGGTGCTCAGGACGAAGGTTCCCAGCATGATCCTGCGCTTGACTTCCTTTCCGAAGCCTTCCGAACGGGTATCGCGGTAGAGTCTTTCCAGTGCTTTAACAGGTTGTTGGGTACGGTGGCCATACCGGATGCCATCATACCGGGCGAGGTTACTGGATGCCTCGGCGGTAGTGAGGATATAATAGGTGGGCACGATATGGTCGAGGAAGTCGGCGTCGATGCCTTCAACATGGTGTCCATCCCGGCTGAGTGCGGACAGGAAGGCACGGGTTCCGTCGGCGATTTCTGGGTCGAGGGAAGGGTGTTCGAGCGCCTGGTTGAGATATGCGATTCGAAATTGTCGGTCTTCGGCGTTATGGGTGGTGTAATCGGGCACGGGGGTTTGGGAGGCCGTGCTGTCATACTCGTCGGGGCCTGCGATGCAGGAAAGGACCTTCGCGATATCCTCTGCGGAAATCCCGAGGATACCGATCTGGTCGAAGGAGGATGCGGCCTCGCGTCTTTTCGTCTGCAGCTCGTCAGTTCAAAATCGAATTCAGGTCGGGTCGGAGCCGAGCGACGGAGGTCGCGGGACGCAACACG
>RGVM01000150.1 GCA_010027295.1 Chitinophagia bacterium | reverse complement strand
CAGTGCAGGAGACGGTGCGCATCCAACGGACAGTGAGCCTGCGGTCATGAGTACGCAGGTCGACATCGCGAGGCTTGAGAAGGCAGGTTGAGTCAACGCTTCGTCACCCGGATGGTGAACTCGCCCATGATATGGGACTTGTCATCCGGATCCGACAGATCGTGGCTGCCTTCGTAGTAATGCAACTCAAGTATTGTGTCGCTGCCTACCGTGAGATCCCTCGTACCGGCGGGCATGGCGTCGATCTGAGACTTGAAGCCGAACATCCGCACGAGACGGAACATGTTCCTGAATGGCCTGTATCTGTCGCGCAGGCTCACGTTTTGCTGAAAACTGTCGTCTACGGTGCAGTTCGAGCAGTAACCGTACATCCGAGTGAATTCAAGCCCATTATTCTCCCAGTCATATACGCTACGCGCCCCCAGGGTGAGGGTCAGGCTCATCAGCTCGGAATAGTCGAGGCCCTTGATCTTGTGGCTTGTCTGTACCGACCATACCTGTCCCTTCTTGAGGCTTATGGCCCTGTCAACCGGGCGGTCGAAGAAAACGAACACCTGTTCCGACCGGTCACTGGCGCCGTCGATGCAGCAGCCCTTAACCTCCGTCCCCCCGGCACTCCGGTTATAGGAATAGCCGCCGAGCAGGAACTTGCCGTAGATATCTTCGGCATCATCGAAAGGGCCTTCGACGACCTTCAGGCATTTGATCCTCCGCATGATGACCTCCACGTCGTAGACGGGCGTCTGAGAGCCGACAGGCGGGTCTACATGGGCTGCGGCGGACGGCGGTACGGCAAGGCAAAAGGCCAGCAGCGGCGAAAGAAGCAGCCGCAGTCGGCTACCTTGAGAGGCCAGTGTCATCGCGTAATGTTTTGGATGCTGAATGTAAGAAAAAAATACTGGCATTGACGAGGGCATGGCCGTCTTGGCTTACATTCACAATACCCTGAAAGGGATAGAAAACAGCTCACCCATGCGCACAGTGAAGCGGAGCATACATCTCATAACGATCCTGGTCGTTGCAGGCACGGCCCTCTCCCCCATCCCGCCGGACTGGAAGCCCGACCCGCGCCCCAACATCATCTACATCATGGCCGACGACCTCGGCTTCTCCGACATCGGCTGCTACGGCGGCGAGGTACGCACACCCAACCTTGACGCGCTGGCATCGGGAGGCATGAAGCTGCGCACCTTCTACAACAACGCCAGGTGCTGCCCTACCAGAGCCTCCCTGCTGACGGGCCGCTATCCCCACGAGGCCGGCATGGGGCACATGGTGACCCTGGCCGGCGCGAAGTACGAGGCAGGCCCCTACCAGGGCTTCATCGACCCGAGCTTCCCGACCATCGCCGAGGAACTCCGGAAGGCGGGCTACGGCACCTACATGTCGGGCAAGTGGCATGTCGGAGAACGTCGCGAACACTGGCCCCGTAAGCGGGGCTTCGACCGCTACTTCGGGCTCATCTCCGGCGCGTCCAGCTTCTACGAGGTCACGCCCGCCGAGCGCAGCAAGCGCTTCTACGCCCTCGACGACACCGACTACGAGATCCCTGCGGAGGGTTACTACGCCACCGACGCCTTCACGGACCACGCCATTACATTCCTGGCCGAGCACCGGCAGAAACGCCCCGGCAACCCCTTCTTCCTATATCTGGCCTACACGGCACCCCATTTCCCGCTGCATGCCCTCGAGCCCGACATCTCCAAATACGAGAAGCTATACGAAGCGGGCTGGGACAGCATCCGCGCCCGCAGATACCGCAACATGCAGCATATCGGATATGCCGACAGCCGCTATACCCTGACGCCCCGCACAAAGGGCATCCCCGACTGGGAGGGCCAGACCGACAAGGCCCAGTGGGTGCGCCGCATGGCCGTCTACGCTGCGATGACCGACCGGATGGACCAGAACATCGGAAGGCTCGTCGCCGCCCTAAAGACGAATGGCAGCTATGAGAACACACTCATCGTCTTCCTCTCCGACAACGGTGGCTGCGCCGAGACCGTCAGCACCGAGGGACGGCACGACCCCTCCAGACGCATCGGGGAGAAGGGCTCCTACTCCGCCCTGGAAGAACCCTGGGCCAATGTCTCCAACACACCATTCCGCATGTACAAGCACTTCATGCACGAGGGCGGCATCGCCACCCCCGGCATCCTACACTGGCCGGCCCGCATCCGACCGAAGAAGGGATTCTCCGATGGCATCGGACATGTCATGGACCTCATGCCCACCGCCCTGGAACTCGCCGGGGCAAACATGGCCGGTCTGCCTGGCAGGAGCCTCTCCTACCTCTGGTCGAAAAAGCCAGACGTGGACAGAACCTACTGCTGGGAGCACGAGGGCAACAAGGCCATCCGCGAGGGTCGCTGGAAGCTGGTGCGCGAGTTCGACGACGCCGGCTGGCAGCTCTACGACATGAAGGCCGACCCGGCCGAGACCCACAACCTCGCCGCAAAGGACACCGCCCGCGCCAACCGCCTGCTCCAGGCATACCTCGCCTGGGAACGCCAGGTGGGCGTGCGCGAGTTCAAAGGCAAACGCTACGGCATGGAGAAGTGAGAATAGACCGAAACCCATACAACCAAGCATGAGACGACCCTTCATAGCCCTGACCGCGGCCTGCCTCGCCTTCGGAAGCACACTACACGCGCAGCCCGACAGCCTATCGCCGACCACATCCTTCGGACCGCACCCCCGCATCCTCTTCTTCCGCGGGGAGGAGAAGCCCCTGGAGGCATCCATCCGGAAGGATGCCGACTGGACGCGGGTGCACGAGGCCATCCTCCGCGAAGCCGACCGCATCGTCACCCTCCCTCCCATCCAGCGGATACAGATCGGACGGAGGCTCCTCGACAAATCCCGCGAAGCCCTGCGACGCCTCTTCCAGCTGTCCTACGCATACCGCATGAGCGGCGAGGCGAGGTACCTGGAAAGGGCGGAGAGGGAAATGCTTACCATCGCCGCCTTCAGCGATTGGAACCCATCGCACTTCCTCGACGTGGCCGAGATGACCATGGCCATGGCCATCGGCTACGACTGGCTGCAGGACCGGCTCCCAGAAGCCTCTAGCAAAGCGATACGGGAGGCCATCGTCCAGAAGGGCCTCGAGCCCTCCCTCGACAACCGGTACAACTCCTGGCTACGGGCCGAGCACAACTGGAACCAGGTCTGCAACGCCGGGATGACATACGGGGCGATGGCCGTCGAGGAGGAGCAGCCGGCGCTGGCAAGGGCCATCATCAACCGCGCCATCCAATCCATCCGCATCCCCATGAGGGACTACGGTCCCGACGGCATCTATCCCGAAGGCTACGGCTACTGGGGCTACGGCACCTCCTTCAACGTCATGTTCCTCAGCGCCGTGGAGAAGGCCTTCGGAACTGACTTCGGACTCTCCAAAGCGCCGGGCTTCCTGCGGACCGCGAGCTTCCTCGAACACATGTCGGGCCCCACCGGCCGGCCCTTCAACTACTCCGACGCCGGCTCGGGCGCCGGCTTCCACCCCGCCATGGTATGGATCGCCAACCGGATCCAGGACCCATCCGTCCTCTGGCAGGAGAAGCGCTTCCTTGCCCGCACCGACCCTTCACGGCTCGTGGGCGACAGGCTCCTGCCGGCCCTCATGTTCTGGAAAGGGAACATGCGGATGGATGAGGTCAAGCCCCCGAAGGATAATCAGTGGGTGGGACTGGGCAAGAACCCCATCGCGCTGATGCGCAGCTCATGGACAGACAGCAACGCCGTCTACGTGGCCACCAAGGGCGGGTCACCATCTATCAACCACGCACACATGGATATCGGCTCCTTCGTGATGGATGCCCAGGGCGTGCGCTGGGCGATGGACTTCGGCATGCAGGACTACGAGTCCCTCGAGTCGAAGGGCGTCAAGCTCTGGGGCCGAACGCAGGACTCCGAACGCTGGACCGTCTTCCGCATCAACAACTTCGCGCACAATACGCTCGCCGTCGACAGCCAGCTGCAGCGCGTCGACGGAAAGGGTGAGATCACCGCACACGGCGCGAGCAAGGGCTTCCAATACGCGGTGATGGACCTCTCCAGCGTGTATCAGGGACAGCTGGCATACGCGAGTCGCGGCATCGCCATCGTCGAAGGCCGACAGGTGCTGGTGCGCGACGAATGGACCTCCTCGGACAGGGAGACGCAGGTCCGCTGGAACCTGCTCACCCCCGCCGAGGTTCGCATCACGGGGCCGAACGAGGCCCTGCTCACACAGCAGGGCAAGACGCTCCGCATCGTGGTGGAGAGCGATATGCCCATTCGGATGCGGACCTGGTCGACCGACCCGCCGAGAAGCTTCGACGCTCCCAACCCAGGCACGACCCTCACCGGCTTCGTGGCCACCCTGCCCCCGAACACCAAAGCCAACGTCAGTGTGCACCTGCTGCCCGCGGATGCGCAGCCCGGGAAGACGCGCCCCCTTGACAGGTGGGGAAAGTGACGAATCCCGCAGAGGCTGGACGCCCTCCCGCCCCCCATCGGTTTTGAGAACCACCCCCACTTCTCAAAACCTCCCCATGTCCTCAGAACCGGGGGGAGTTCTGAGAACTGTCCGGGGTTTTGAGGATCGATTAGCCTGCAGCGGATGTGGGAAAAGGCAGCAACGCATCAACCGGATACTTTCAAAAGCCCTCTTCGGGAGGTACAAACATCATCGGAGACATGAATACGAATACCTTGAGGAAGGGATGGGCCGCACTCTGTGGCATGACCCTGCTGGCATGCAACGTCCTTTTCGCCCAGCAGGATGCCGACATCGACACCATCCGGAACCGGCTGCTGCGCGACATCCTCGCGCAGGACGTACGCCCGGGCAGCGTGCATGCCTGGCTGGGCGACCAACGTCCGGACGGGTCCTGGCCAGGTATCGACTACGTGGACACTTCCAAGACAGGCTTCCAGCACCGCATCCACCTCGAAAGGATCCTATCGCTGTCCATCGCCTTCCGAAAACCGGGATCCGCCTTCGCCGGCAATGAAAAAGTCAGGGAAGCCGCCGTCAGGGCCATCGGGCACTGGGTCAGCAAGGACTACATCTGCCAGAACTGGTGGTGGAACGAGATCGGCACGCCCGACCTCATGATCCGGTCCCTGCTCGTACTCGACGACGCGATCGAACCGAGGCTCGGTGACGCGGCCTTCCGCATCGCCCGAAGGGCCAGCCTCGACTCGGGATTCGGCGCCCGACCCGGCGGCGACCTCATCAAGATTGCCGGTCTGCTGGGGGCGCAGGGACTCTACCGGCGCGACACCGCCATCGTCTCGCGCGTCATACGCGTCATGGCGGGGGAGATCCATACCACGGAGGGACGCGGACTGAAGCCCGACCTGAGCTTCCACCACCGCACCGACAAGGTCATCTCGACCCTCTCCTACGGCCTCGCCTACCCGCAGACCTTCTCCTACTGGGCCACCCTCATGCGCGGCACCCGCTTCCGCTTCCCCGACAGCGCCATGCACCTGCTGGTGGACTTCTTCCTGGATGGAGTATGCAAGTCGATGGCCTTCGCCAGGATACCCGACATCGCCGCCCGGAACCGCGACCTCTCGCGCCCCGGAGACCTCCTCCCCTTTTCGGATGCCATCGCCTCCCGGCTCGCCGCTGTGACCGATTACAGACGCGAGGAACTCCGTACCATCGCCGAGATCCAGCGGGGCACCCGAAAGCCCGAGTTGACCTGGAACAAATACTTCCCCTACTCGGAATACGCCACCCATCAGCGGCCCGGCTGGTACGCCTCCGTCCGCATGCATTCCGACCGACAGGAACAGAATGTCGAATTCCCCTACAACGAAGAGGGCCTGAAGATGCACCACCTGCCCGACGGGGCCTGCTACACCCAGCTGACGGGACGCGAGTACCTCGACATCTTCCCCGTCTGGGACTGGCAGAAGATACCCGGCACCACGGTGCTGCAACGCGACGTGCACCCCGACTGGCGGGAGATCCAGAAGAAAGGGCGTTCCGCCTTCGTCGGTGCCGTGGGTGACGGGCGATACGGAGCCGTCGCCATGCACCTGCGGAGCATCCACGATCCCCTGGAGGCCAGGAAGGCCTGGTTCTTCTTCGACGACGAATATGTCTGCCTGGGCTCGGGCATCCGTGCTGCATCCGGCCTCCCCATCGCCACCACCGTGGAACAGTGCCTGCAGACGGGGCATGTCGAAGTGGGCCAGGCAGGCCGCGTCACGCGTCTGAAAGACGGGAGGCATAGCCTGCAGGAGGTAGACTGGATAAGGCATGGAAACATCCTCTACCAATTCCCGGACAAGGGACGGGTGCAGATACAGACCGGCAAGGCCACGGGTACCTGGAGATCCATCAACCACCAGGACTGGGCCACGGAAAGCATCGTGCAACGCGACGTAGTCAAGATCTGGTTCGAGGACAAGGAACCTGTCAACGAATCCTATGCCTACGTAGTCACACCGCTGACCGGAAAGAATACAAGGGAACGACAGCATCCGATAAGCCATGTACGCATCCTCCGAAACGACACGACCGTGCAGGCCGTCGAACATGCGAAACTTGGCATCGTGCAGGCGGTCTTCCACGAAGCGGGGAAACTTCAGACAGCCCAGCATGTAGTGGTCGTCGACAGACCCTGCATGGTCATGCTCCATGAAGGCGATGGAAA
>RGVM01000149.1 GCA_010027295.1 Chitinophagia bacterium | reverse complement strand
CGGTCAAGAACGAACGACAATCATGTCAAAAGTCAGATCCCGCCAAAGAATGCCCGCACTATCCGCGCTTTCGAGAAGTACGGTAAGCAAGACAGCAGCCGGAGAGATCCATGCCAATCGTCGCCGCATCCTGCTGGTGGGGGCCATCGGCTGCGCTACATCCGCCGTCAACGGCGAGCAGGTCAAGAACCGGTTGTTGGCCGGATGGCTGGAAAACAGACATAGACTGGTGCGGATCGACACAGACGGTTGGAAGCGGAGGCCCTGGGTGATGGCGCGGATTCTCCTGGAAGTGCTTTCGGGCAGGTACGATACCATCCTCGTCTCGGCCTCCAGCGCATCTGTGCACACGCTTTTCCAGGCCCTCCGCCCCTTTCGCCGTGCGCGTGCCAGGATCCTATACATTGTAATCGGAGGATACCTGCCCACTGGCATACGTTTTGGGAGGTACCTGGCCTCCAGCTATGCCGGGCTGAAGGGGCTCATCATCGAGGGCGATGCCTTGCGCCGTCAACTGCACAGCCTACGGATTGAGGTGCCCCTGCATGTGATCCCGAACGTCAAACCCATCGGCAGGCTGCATGGAGACCCCGCGAGATATTCTCACCAAGGGCCCACGCGATTCCTGTTCCTGGGCCGAATGTCGGAAACAAAGGGAACGTTGTCCGTCATGCGCGCCCTCGGACATCGCAGCCTGAGGAACCGGGCCTTGGATCTGGAGGTGGACTTCTACGGTACGCTCGAAGCCGGCCATACAGCCGATTTCCTGCAAGCACTTTCAGACCACGCCTGCTGTGCTTACAAAGGGTACCTCGACGTAACCAACGACCCAAAGGGGTCCTATGAGATCATATCCGGATACCATGCCATGCTGTTCCCGACACACTGGATGGGAGAGGGATTCCCAGGTGTCATCCTCGACGCATACCTCTGCGGAGTGCCGGTCATCGCCACTGACTGGAACATGAACCGGGATGTGGTGAAAGACGGCGTCACGGGGAGGCTCATCCCCGGAGGTGACCCGGGGGCTCTGGCGGCGGCCATGTCATCCGTCATGGATGACCGTGAGGAATGGGGCCGGATGAGCCGGAGCTGCCATGAGGCCGTTCGCCGGTTCGAGCTCGACAGCGTCTTGAGAAACCGGCTGGAACCCCTGCTTTAAGGACCAAAACAATACACGCACGAACCAGAGAAACCCCGCAGTCAGGGCTCTAGAGGATTCCAAGCAAGGATCGGTCGGCCATCGAAGGAGTCCTTCTGCTGCACAGCAGACAGGCCCTCTTCAATGCTCTGCCGCCAGGGAACATCAGGAATGGACGATTGTCATCTGAGGTCAGACAGCCGCATAGCAGCGGGCTCGAAGCCCCTTGGGTGACCGGGAATTGGCTATCTTGTCATCATACAAGAAGTCTCACTCCATGAAATCAACCCTCTTCCTGCTGCTCTGCTGCACCACCGTCCACCTATCAACGACGGCACAGTCCACTCTCTCACTCACGCCATCAACTCCGGAGGCCGTGGGCGTCTCCTCAGAAAGGCTGAAGCGCATTGATGCGTACATGCAGAAGCATGTCGACGACGGCCAGCTCAACGGCGGCACCATGATCATCGTCAGAAAGGGAAGGATTGTCTATCATAGCGCCTTTGGCAAGAGCGATCTCGAGAAGGGAACGCCCATGACGCGTGAGCACCTCTTCCGCATCGCGTCGATGACGAAGCCCGTCGTGAGTACGGCCGTGATGATGCTGCTGGAGGAAGGCAAGTTCTCATTGGACGACCCCGTCTCGAAATACATCCCCGCTTTCACCAAGCCCACCGTACTGGAGAAGTTCAACGCCGCCGACACGACGTGGACCGCGGTACCGGCGAAGTCCGAGGTCACGGTGCGGCAGCTCCTCAGCCACAGTTCCGGCATCGGCTATGCACAGATAGGGTCCGCCGAGGCGAGGGCCATCTACTATAAGTACGGCATCAACGGCGGCATCGGTACGCCCGGCTCCACCCTCAAGGAGATGATCCCCCGCCTTGCCAAACTACCCCTCTTCCACCACCCCGGCGAGAAATACCTCTACGGGATGAACGTGGACGTGCTGGGCTACCTGGTGGAGATCTGGAGCGGCATGCCCCTCGACCGTTTCATGCAGGAAAGGCTCTTCGGCCCCCTGGGCATGAAAGACACCCACTTTTTCCTACCCATGGAAAAGCATGCGCGGCTCGTACCACTTTACAAACAGGACGAGGATATGAGGCTGCGCCTGCAGGACTCTGTCATCCACCTCAACGGCGACTTCTACAGGGACTTCCCAAAGGCCCGGGGCACTTTCTTCTCGGGAGGGGCCGGCCTTACGTCGACTGCCCTCGATTATGCGATCTTCTGCCAGATGTATCTCAACGGCGGCACCTACAACGGCGTTCGCATCCTCTCTCCGCATACGATCCGCATGATGACGAGCAACCAGATCGGAACGCTGTCGATGGGCAAGCCCAGCGACCCCAACCGCTTCGGGCTCGGCTTTGGCGTTTATACGAAGGGCAGCGAGGCGGTGACGCCCGCACAGGAGGGCAGCTTCGACTGGGGCGGGATGTTCGCCACCCATTTCTGGATCGATCCGAAATCGCAGCTTGCCTGCGTCTTCCTCCGCAACATCTGGCCGCTTCGCAACGGCGAGCTGCAGGCCCGCCTGAAGAACCTCGTCTATCAGGCGCTGACGGACTGACGGCAACCCCTTGGCACGGACACGCGAAGAGATCACCGCCAACCTGCTCGCCTGCCTCGACCTCGAGGAGGCCGAGCAGCGGACGCGATATGCCTCCGATACCGGCTACCTCCTCAAGGGGCTACGCGTGACACGCCGGGGCATGGGGTACCTCGACTACCCCGAAGTGTCGTTTCGCCTCCCCTTCCCCACTGATGCCTCGCTGTTCCGCGACGGGACGCCCGTCGAATGCCTCGGCAGCGGCGAAGAACCCGTGAAGGGACTCCTCGTCGAGTTTGATGGTCGGCAGGGACTGGTCCGGCTCTTCGCACCCGACTTCCCCGAATGGCTGGAAGACGGCAGCCTCACGCTCCGTGCCGCCCCCGACACCCGCACCACCGGCATCCTGAAGGCAGCGCTGAACCGTATCGCGACGGACCGGAGACTAACGGGCCTATTCCTCCGGATCCATGGCCTAGAACCTTTGTCTTATGATGGGAAGGGACGGGGGTATGCAGACATTTCCTTCCGAAACCCATCTCTTAATGCCAGTCAGCGGGAAGCCGTGCAGGAGATGATGACGGAGCGTGAAATGGTGGTCCTGCACGGTCCCCCCGGCACGGGCAAGACGACGACGCTGGTGGAGGGCATCCGCCAGCTGTTGGCGGCGGGCAGGAAGGTGGTGGTGACGGCCCCCAGCAACGCTGCGGTCGACAACATCTCACGGAGCCTGCTCGCCTGCGGGGTGCGGCTGCTACGGGTCGGCAACACGGGCCGGGTGGACCCAGTGGTCTTCCCGCACACTCCCGAGGGTCGGCTGGCAGCCGGGCGGGAGCAGAAGGAGCTGAAGGATCTGCGCATCCGGGCGGAGGAGTTCCGTCGTATGGCGCTGAAGTATAAGCGCAGCTACGGGAAGGCCGAACGGGAACAGCGCGACCTGCTCTTCAAGGAGGTGCGTTCGATCCGAGAGGAGATCCGCCGACTGAGGGACTACCAGGAGGAACGGCTCTTCCGGGAGGCCGAGGTCGTGGCCGGCACACCCGTGGGACTGCTCGACGCGCGGGCCGACCGGCATACATACGATACGCTCGTGATGGACGAGGCGGGTCAGTGCACGGAGCCCTTCGCCTGGTGCGTACTACCGTTGGCGGGGCGTAGGGTGCTGGCCGGCGACCACCTTCAGCTGCCGCCCACCGTGCTCAGCCGGAAGGCCGCCTCGTCGGGTCTGTCCACCTCCATCCTTGAGACGGTGGTGAAAAGCGGTTATTCGTTGACGTTATTGGACATCCAGTACCGCATGCGGCCCTCGATCGCCGCCTTCAGCAGCGAGCGCTTCTACGAGGGCCTGTTGAAGACATCGCCGGCACTCAGGGACACGCGGGTGCACGTGACCTTCATCGACACCGCCGGTTCCGGCTTCGAGGAGCAGAGGGGGCCCGATGGCGTCAGCCTATGGAACGAGGGCGAGGCAGGGCTTATCCTGAAACTCATCGGGTTGGAGGGACTACCGGCTGATGAGACGGCATTGATCACGCCCTATTCCGCGCAGGCAGAGGCGGTGGCTCCGATGCTGCCGGCCGGTATGCGCTGCAGCACCGTCGACAGCTTCCAGGGACAGGAGATGCGGCATGTGGTGGTCTCGCTGGTCCGCAGCAACAGCGACGGAGATATCGGGTTCCTGAAAGACTATCGGCGAATGAACGTCGCCCTCACCCGGGCGAAGGACGCCCTCTTTGTGATTGGCGACAGCGCTACCGTGGGAAACGACCCTTTCTACGCCGCCTTCCTGACCCATGTGGAGGTTCATGGCGCCTACCGGACCGTGTGGGAATTCGACACGATCTGACAATTTTTTCGGCCCTTGTCAAATTTTTACAGACAAATGTCTTAATTTTATAGACAAATTTCCTGATAATGGAAGCCGTCCACCGGAAGATGCAGACATCCCTCGACAAGGAGGTCAGGGCCATTTTTCACAAGATCAAGCTGAAATATAAAATCGTCGTGGACAGTTCCACGGTCTCCTATGCAAGCCTGTTCGAGAACAAAATGCTGATCACCTACCTGATTAGGGAGGGCGTCACCCATAACCTGTTCCATCTGATCCAGGCCAACACGCCGTTTTCGGAAAAGGATTGGGCTCAAATCCTGGATATCTCCCTGAAATCCCTCACCCGGTACAGGCAGCATGAAACGACGTTCAAAGTGTCACAATCCGAGAAGATCATAGAGATGGCCGAAGTGACGGACCTGGGGGTTGACGTATTCGGAGACATGGACAGGTTCAAATCATGGCTTGACACCCCCAGTTTCGCCTTGGGAAATGTCAAACCCCTCGAACTGCTGAGGGATTCCTACGGCAAGGAGATGATTGTCGGGGAACTCACCAGGATACGGTATGGAATCCTGTCCTGATGGAGGTCTTTCGCCTGTCGAGTGAGAAATTTGCCCAAAGCCTGTCGGGGGTGGGTGCTGCCCTGAAGGGAGCCAGATGGAACTCGGTGGGGATGGAAATCGTGTACACGGCTGCCAACAGGTCGCTGGCCATGGCGGAGGTTGCGGTCCACTTCTCTGTAGCCATGGCCCCCCCGAAATATCAGATGGTGACCATACACATCCCGGATGACATATCCATGACTGCACTCAATCTCATCGACCTTCCGACCGACTGGTCGGTATTCCCGCATACAGACAAGACGAAGTCATTCGGCGACCGTTTCATCCTGGAAAACAGATGCTGCATTCTGAAGGTCCCTTCCGCCGTCACGAAGGGCGACTTCAACTACCTGCTGAATCCCAGGCATTCGGAGTTCGCCCGCATCAGGATCATCGACAGGAGCGATTTCGTTTTCGACGGACGGCTATGGAGATGACCGTATGGTGAGGACTTACCTTGGGACATACGTTTTCGGTGATATGGTGACGATGCCGTTACGGGTATGTCGGATGGGGCAAGTTCAGGGCGCTCACCAGAGTCCCCCCACTCCCGCCTCCCACATCGCCTTCTCCAGTGCGGGTATTCGCTGCTTCAGCAGCGCCTGCGCCCTTTGTCGCAGCACATCCCACTGTGCGTCGTACTCCTTCATCAGGTCCAGCGAGGGTTGGTTGACGCGGGGTATGTCGCTCTCCGTCTGGTTGAGCAGAAACATGTAGTTGGCGGTGAAACGGTTCGGGAAGTTCTCCACGTCGTCGTAGGCCTTCGACTTGCGCTGCACCATGTCGCCGTCCCATGCCTTCATATCCTTCAGCAGTTGCTCCGCGGTCTCGAGGATGGCCTTGCGGGAGGACTCTCCACCGAGGTTCTTAAGGAGTTCGGCGAGCCTTGCCTGCTTGCGGTGCAGGGTGTTGACCATCTCGTGCATCTCGGTGATGTTGCGCTCCATAGCGGACATGACCTCGTCGTAGCGGGCGTATTCGGCGTCCGTGACGGGATAGAGGGGGTTGCGCAGGATCTGTGCCTCGGTGGAGAGGCTTCGGCCATCGGCGGTCAGCAGTGTGAACGTATAGGTGCCGGGCGGGGCCTTGTGGCCGTTGAAGCTGCTTTCGATATACACATTGGGGATGCCAGGTAGGGTGGGATGCCGCATGTTCCACACGAAACGGTTGAGGCCCGCACTTCGGGTCAGCTGCGGATCCCGGGCTGGAGCGCCGTCATAGCGCTGGTACAGGCTGTCAGGACGGGAATGGAAGCGGCGCACGAGGCGACCCTTCGCATCGCGAATCTCGAGGGTGATATGAGCGTTGTCGTCGAGTCTGGGCAGATGGTAATAAAGGACGATACCATTGGCGGGGTTGACGCCCGAGTATTCCGATGCACCTGTGAAGGAAGGATCGTTGCCGTTGAGGGGGCTTCCGCCATTGGCGATATATGCGTCTTCAGGTCGATAGAGTTTCAACGAATCGGTCAGGGGCTGGTACTGGCGGACGAGGCCCAGGTCGTCGAGCATCCAGAAGGAACGCCCCGAAGT
>RGVM01000148.1 GCA_010027295.1 Chitinophagia bacterium | reverse complement strand
GTCGTCCACGACGATCACCTCGAATAGGTCCCCTGGGTAGTCCTGCGCGACGAGGCCGGCGGCATCCACCGCTGCCTGGCGGACCTCGTCGCGCAGGACTACCCAGGGGACCTATTCGAGGTGATCGTCGTGGACGACCATTCGACGGACGGGACGTCAGGCATCGTCGAAGGCTTCTCCGGAAAAGGAGTGCGCCTCATCCGGCTGTCGGAGGTCGCCCCCGGGGAGATGGGCAAGAAAGCCGCCCTCACCGCCGGTATCCGGGCGGCACAGGGCACCCTGATCCTGACCACCGATGCGGACTGCCGCATGGGACCCGCCTGGCTGCGGACCCTGGCGGCCTGCCAGGAGACGGGGGACTTCGACTTCCTCGCGGCCCCTGTTCGGTTCCTCGAAGGCGGCGGCCCCCTCGGCACTTTCCAACGGCTCGACTTCCTATCGCTGCAGGGCATTACCGCCGCCGCCGTGAGCGATGGCTTCCACGGCATGTGCAACGGTGCCAACCTGGGGTATCGGAAGACAGTCTTCGAGGCGGTGGGCGGCTTTGAAGGGATCGACGGCATCGCCTCCGGCGACGACATGCTGCTGATGCAGAAGGTCGCCAGCCGATCCGGCACGCGGATAGGCTATTGCCTCTCTTCCGATGCCATCGTCAGTACGGCCCCGGCCCAGAACCTGCGGGCCTTCCTGCGTCAGCGCATCCGCTGGGCTAGCAAGGCGAGGTTCTACGAGGAGCGCCGCATCTTCCTCGTGCTGCTGCTCGTATGGCTGGCGAACCTGTCGCTGCCGGTATTAGCCGTGGCAGGGCTCCTCCACGACCCGTTGCTGCTGCGCACCGCCGGCTGGCTGCTGCTCGGCAAGACGGCCGTGGAACTTGCCTTCCTCTGGCCGGTGGCCGGTTTCTTCGGCATGCGGCGCAGCCTTTCCTGGTTCCCGGTGGCACAGCCCTTCCATGTGGCGTACACCCTCCTTGCCGGCCTGCTCGGGCAAGCGGGAACCTATCAGTGGAAAGGCCGCCGCGTCAGGTGAGGCCGGCAGATATGTCCACCGCTTCGTACTTTCGGAAGGATGAGCATAGACGCCCATATCCCGCGCGCTTCGGCATGGCAGCGATTCCGCAGGGATGGCGCCGCCATGACCGGCCTCTGCCTCATCCTCACAACCCTCCTGGCCGCAGTCCTGGCCTACTGGCTGGCACCCGACCACAGTCCGTACGCCAACCGCATGATTGTCGAACTGAACGGCATGCCCCCCGGCCACCGGCAGACCTTCCTCTGCCTGCGCAAGGAGGACCCGCCTCCGCAAGCGGGCTTCCTCCGTCGTACGATCGAAGGCGAGCGGGACACCTGGAATTACATCCCCATCACCTCCTGGCAGCAGGTGGGCGACAGCCTCGTCTACGGACAGTACCTCGACGAGGGCGTCTCCGAACGGCAGGCCGTCAGGTACGACCCATCCGCACAGCGGATCACGGAGATGCGCTACTGGCTGGGCACCGACAAGTACGGACGTGACATCCTGAGCCGACTGCTCATCGGCACGCGTGTCAGCCTCAGCGTGGGAGGCATCGCCGTCCTGATATCCCTGGTGATCGGCATCCTGCTGGGCTCCGTGGCCGGCTATTTCGGAGGGCGAACCGACGCCCTCGTCAGCTGGTTCATCAACGTGGTATGGAGCATTCCCACTCTGCTGCTGGTCTTCGGCATCACGATGGCGCTGGGCAAGGGCTTCTGGCAGGTGTTCATTGCCGTGGGACTCACCCTATGGGTAAGCGTGGCGCGGTCCCTCCGCGGACAGGTCCTCTCCCTCCGCGAGATGGAGTACGTGGAGGCGGCGAGGGCCCTCGGCCTCTCGGATGCGAGGATCATCTTCCGGCATATCCTCCCCAACGTGCTCGGACCGGTGATGGTGCTGGCGGCCTCCAACTTCGCCAGCGCCATCGTGATGGAGGCGGGGCTGAGCTTCCTCGGCGTCGGTGTGCAGTCGCCGCAACCCAGCTGGGGACTCATGATTAAAGAGAACTACAACTTCATCATCACCAGCCGTCCGATGCTGGCGCTGGTGCCGGGCTTCGCGATCATGTCGCTGGTGCTGGCCTTCCACCTCGTCGGCAGCGGCCTGCGCGACGCACTCGACGTGCGGGGCGGCTAGGTGGGCTGATGAGCGGTCACTCCTGTCATGACCCGTTCCCTGCGGCGCCTTATCTTGCCGGCAAATCACATCCACATGAATCGTTTCCAACCCCTGCAGCGGATGGCCATGGGCCTACTCCTCGGCGTCGCCCTTTGTTCGGCGGTACCCGTACCCCTGACGGCGGTCGTCCCGGTCGAAGCGCCCGCGGCGACAACGAAGACGCTGACGGTCGACCAAGTGCTGTCCATGGACGCACATGCATTCTCCAAAGCGATCGGTCACCGTATGACACTCAGGGAGCGCCTCTCGTTCCAGGTCGCCCGCCGTGGCTTGCGCGAGGCGATCCACGACAACGAACTCCGGGGTGATGCACCGGTGGATCTCCGGCAGCTGATGGCCGACGGCGAGAAGGGCTTCCAGTTCGGCGGCTTCGTCCTGGGGCTGCTGCTGGGACTCATCGGGGTGCTCATCGGCTACCTGATGAAGCGCGACAAGGGCTTCATCCGCTCCGCCTGGATCGGATGGAGTGTATGGGTCGCCATCGTGATAGCCGTGGTCGCGGCAGCTGGTGCCTCAGCCTGACACTATCGAATGAGCCATTCGGAATACCCTGCCCCGTGCAGGGTATTTTTTTACGTATAGGCGGGCGACTCCCCATCCGAGCCGGGCGATGCATCGGGTGTCAGAACTCGGCGGGTGGCTACACCCTCCAAGGGTATGGCTACTCTCCAAGGGAGGGTACACCCTCCAAGGGTGACTACACCCTCCAAGGGTGGAGGGACTCTCCAAGAGTGGGGCTACTCTCCAAGGGTCTTCGCATAAGGATGCCGGCGCATAGGAAGAAGAGCGAGCCGATCTTGTCGGTCTCGATCAGGTCGCTCAGCATATCGAGCGTGACGATCATGCCCAGCATGGCGATGATGACGGCCGGGATGGCGCGTTCGGTGGCATCGCGGGCGGCATGGTACCACTGATAGGCGCGTCGCGTCATGACCGCCAGCAGGAGACAGAAAAGCGCCAGGCCGGGGATGCCCTGCTCCACCAGCAGCAGCAGGAAGTAGTTGTGTACGGTGGAGTGCTCGGGATTGTCGCTCACATAGGTACGGAACGAGTTGACGGTGTAGGGCCGGTACTCGTGGTAGAATGAGTTGGGACCGTAGCCGTGCAGGGTATTTCTGTCGAGCATCCGGACGGCCGCAATCCATCGGTAGAAGCGCTCCATGGAGGAGATGTCGGTCATCTTGTAGGTCGCCTGCATATGCTGGCCGAGGTCGCCGTGCCAGATGGTGCGTTCGTAGTCGGGACTGTATTCGAGGTACCGGTCGTCCTGCAGGAAGTAGGCTGCCGCGCCGATCAGCATCGCCACGCCCATGACGACGACCCAGTGGAGGAGCTTTTTTCGCGTAGCCATGATCGTTATGAAGCCCGCGGCTGCGGCCAGCCAGGCGCCGCGGGAGTAGCTGAACAGGAGTCCGGCCACGGCGATGCATATGACCCATCGAAGCCGGCGGCGGCGTTCGGGATGCAGGTGCCAGGCCGCGATGGCGATGGGCAGCAGGCAGACGAGGAGGGCGGCGTAGTTGACGTGGTTGCGGAAGAGGGGCTCCACGCTGCGGTTGGCGTCGGCGAAGGCGAAGCCCATGGACGCGTGCTTCAACAGGACGAGGCAGGTGGCCGCACACATGGAAGTGGCTAGTACTTTGGCCGCCCTGATGATGTCTTCCCTGTCTCGCAGGCAGTACCAGCCGCCGACCGTGAAGGCGGCGACGTACCAGGTCTTCGCCGCGAGGTACTTGACGGACAGCAGCACATGCGTGGAAAGGAGGCTGCAAAAGGCGATCCAGGCCATGTGGAAGACGAGGGTCATGAGGATGGCCGTATCCACGGGCATCGCGAGCACTTCGCGGCGGCGGTGGAGGATGTGCACGGCCAGCAGCAGCGTCATGAGCCACATCATCGGCTCGTCGGGCAGGTCGGTGCCCAGGGTGGCGGTCAGCTCCACTTCGGCGGAGAAGGGTATGAAGGCCAGCAGCAGCAGGAAGAGCGCCCGGATATCGTGCAATCCCAGCCAGCCGACGAGCACGGCCGGGCCGAGGGCGAGGAAGAATAGCTGCCGGGTGAGAATGGCAGCCACGGCACCCGCCACCATCGCGACGGCGGTCAGCAGCCGCGGGTCGTCCCACCAGGGTATGTCGGCCGAGCGCAGCAACTAGCCCTTTTTGATGAAGACGGGCAGGAGAAGGACGATGGCGAGGCCTGTGAACAGGCTGATGAGGAAGGTGGCGACGACGTTGACGACGATGTTCGGACGGTCCGCCTTGACGGAGGGGATGGCCTTTTCGAGCACGACCAGGGCGGGTGGCGGGTTGAGCAGGGCCATCCGCAGGTCGGTCATCGCCCGGCGGTAGTAGTCGAGCTGGTGGGCGGGAGGATCTCTGCGGGCGCCGGCACTGTCAGGACCCGAAACACCAGCCTCGGAGGCCTGCAGCTGGGCATAGGCGAGTTCGAGCTTGCGGAGGGAGGTGGCGTAGTAGTCGCGGTACATGTCCTGATGCGCCTTCTCGGTCTGTGCGACCATGGCGTTGGCGATGTCGGCGGCGAGCTTCCGGTCGCGGTCCCACACCTTGATATGCATCTCGCCGTATTCAGTCTTGAAGATGCCGCAGTTCTTGCGGAACATCCTGAGGGCGTTCTCACGGCCGCGCTCGTCGTCCTTTTTGATGCGGTAGTGCTGTACCAGTCCGAAGCTGTCGATGATGCGCGTCATGACGGGCCAGGAACGGGCGGTGGCGTAGAGCCGGTCGAGGTCGTCGCCCGAGCTGAAGACGGAGTAGAGCTCTGTGATCTCTTCGGCGGTGTAGCGCGACTTGTCGCTGAACCTCGAGTTGGCCGGCAGTACGCTGGCCTTGGAGAGGTACTCCCTGGGGATGAGCAGGCTCGTCACCAGGGCCGCCAGGGTGGGCAGCGCCACGAAGGCGGTGAGGAAGCGGGTGTTCCTGCGGAGGGTGGGCAGCAGTTCATGGATCAGCGACATAGAGGCAAGATAATCGAAAAAGAGAGGGTGGGCGGCAGGGTTTCGAAAAAGGGAGGCGGCGCACGCGCGGCGCCCGGGCCGCCATCCGTCGGCTATGCCTGCGTTCGTCATCGGGAAGGCAAAGGATGCCCAGAGGCGGTGTTACCGGCCCATGTCCAATGGCTCATGGTCTCGGATCCCGCTCCGACGCAGGCAAGCGGAATCGGATGCCCAGGATGGCATAGAAGAGTCCGACAGCGGCGACCCCTGTCAGTCCGACGGCAAGGGGCGCGTTCACGCCCAGGTACACGAGGATGCGGATCGCTCCGTAGCCCATGAGTGCGACGAAGAGGTACGAGAGGCCTTCGCCGGGGTGCAGGCCTATGCCGGTGAGCCGACGGGCGGCACGGATGATGCTGAAGGCGTAGGCCGTCTCGACGGCGACGGCCACGCTGGAACAGGCAAGCGCGCCGTAGGAAGGGATGAGCAGGACGTCGAGGATGACGAGGACGAGCGCGTAGGCCAGGCTGATGCGGATGAAGGCGCCGACATGGCCGGTGGCGGTGAGGAGGGTGCCGTAGATGCTGACGAGGGAGAGGCCGGGCAGGGCCAGCAGTACGGTGCGCATGACAGCCACCAGGGAGGCGTCGGACCGGTGGTAGAGCAGGGCGGTGAGGTATTCGGGCAGCACGCTTCCGGTGACGCCGATGAGGATGGCGACGCAGATGAGGGCGCGGCGGGCGATGGCGAGGGTGGGTTCGATCGCCCCGCGTTCCGGCCAGTGGCGGGATATGAAGGAGAGGAGGAAGCCGCCCACCAGGGTGCCCATCATGCTGAAGGCGTCGAGGATGCGGAAGCCGGCGGCATAGACGCCCGCCTCATGCGCTCCGTCCGGATGCAGGCGCTCGAGGAGAAAAGCGTCCGACCGCAAGATTACCGTCATGAGGAAGTTGTTCAGCGCAAAGGGCAGGCTCGCCAACAGCAGGCCCCGGCGGAAGCCACTGAAGGGAAGGAAGGAGAAGCCCTCCACATGACGAACGATGAAGACCATCGCCAGCCCGACCGACAGCGCGACAGCGATGGTCTGGACGGCCACGAAGCGCTCGATGGTAACCCTTCCCGCGAGGTCGGGGAAGAGGATCATACCGCCGATGGCTGCGATGACGATAGCCTTGTCGAGCACGGAGAGGACGGCATCCTGCCGGAAGCGTTGCGCGGCGGAGAGGAAGGTCCGGAGAAAGCCCAGCAGCGATATGAGGGTGACGAGGCCGACATAGGACAGGATGAAGCCGGCGTCCCGGATGCCGCTTAGCCAGGCGAAGGCCATGACGGCGAGGACATAGATGGCGACGAGGGCGGCCTTGGTGTAGAAGGTGTCCCAGAAGAGCCCGACGCGGTCGGACGGCCTTGAGGAAGCCTAAAGCTGTTATCACGGTGCCCACTTTGAAATTTTGGGTTTGGGCTTTAAGGTTTTTGGATTTGGCTTTAGAGTTCAGGGTTCAAGGTTAAGAGTTTAGGATTTAAGGGAGAGGGTTGAG
>RGVM01000147.1 GCA_010027295.1 Chitinophagia bacterium | reverse complement strand
AACCAATGAATACGTCCATGGTCGAACTCGATCATGGACGACTGCGTGTGATACCATTCGTAGGTCCGCACCCGGAACCCCGACAGCAGCTTCGAGACGAGGATGCTGAGGTTGGCGCCGACGAAATGGGCAATGACGATCTCCGGCCTGTGCCGCAGGTAGATTCGCAGGAAATGCCAGGCGTCCCGAACTCCGGTGGGCCTGGCCCTCGTTCGCCAGGAATACACCGTCAGACGGGCACCGTTGAGCTCGAGCCTTTCGGAGAGATGGGGACGGTAACTCATAAACACGACCTCATGCCGCTCCGAGAGCCGATGGGCCAATCGATGGCTCATGGAGGCAAATGACTCGTCCTTGAAATTGTGCGCGATCAATACCCTTGCCATGTCCTTACCCCGAAGCGCGGTTGAAGGCAATGGTATGGCCTCTTCCCGCAGACCGGGTTACAGCCATCGCATGTCGGACAATCTTGAAAGGAAGGGCCGAAACGATTGAAGTCAGCAGCACTCGAGACGGTTATTTCTTCCGGAACACCATGCAATGCTGCCAGGGCAGGTTGCCGATATTCCTCTCGAGGACGAAACCTCCGGCCGCGAACTCCCGTACCGCCTGCGCCTCCGTCATCTTGTGCAGGGCCTTGATGGGTACACCCGGGTCCTCCCCGCGGAACTCCACCAGGAAGATGCGGCCGCCATGCTTCAGCATCGCATGCATCGACCGGAGCATCTCGCGGGGATGGGACATCTCATGGTACACGTCCACCATCAGCGCCATATCGATGGAACCTGCCGGCAAGGGCACCTGCACGGTGTCGCTCAATACGGTACGCACATTCAACAGCTTCTCCCGGGCCACCCTCGTCCCAATGAACTCCAGCATTGCCGGCTCTATGTCGACGGCATGCACGGTACCCGCGCCGATGCGCCTGGCAATGCGCACCGTGTGGAATCCGCTCCCGGCTCCGATATCAGCCACCTGGAGGCCCGGCCGCAGGTTCATGTTCTTCAACAACTGCTCAAAATCCTCCTCCTCCTGACGCTCCGGACGCTCCAGCCAGGAAATGCCGAAATGACTCATCACCTGAGCAATCTGACGCCCCATGTACCACTTTGGGATACCGTTGGGATCGCCACCCCGCCATTCATAACCCGCCTGACCCTGACAGGCCAGCACCGCCATGATACACATTGCCGTCAAACCAATTCTCATATGAACGATTTACATATTCCCCTACCCTCGTCAGGCACCTGCTAGATGGCAGCGCTCGCCCAACCGTAACACCCGATAGCCTATGCCTGCCCGCTCCGCCTCCCTTTCGAAGACCCCCACATCAGCTGTGTTGAAGGCGAACATGTCGTAATGGCATGGGATCGTCAGGCCCGCACCGATGGCCGACGCCAGCCAGACTGCCTCGCCGGGATCGAGATTCCCGGCAACCCTTCGCTCAGGCCTATTACCATTGATGGGAAGGAGTGCCAGATCCACCTGTAAGGGCCTCAAGAGGTCCTCCATCCCCGGGTACAGCAGGGTATCGCCGCTATGGTATATGCGAATGCCGCAGGTTTCTATGACATATCCGAGATAAAGATGCCTGCCATCCACGTCTTTGTCGAGACTGTTATGCGCAGAGGGAATGGCGTGTATCAAAAAGCCCTCCAGGCCGATCCGCTCCCCGGCATCGAGCCCAATGGGTCTTTCCTTATCGATACCGGCGCGCTCCGCCGCCAACAGGACGATGGATGCCGGAACGATGAAGCGCAGTCCGGGATTCAGCCGGAAGAGGGGGCCCAGGGTTTCCGGATCGAGATGGTCGGTATGGGCATGACTGGATGTCAGGATATCGATGAAGTCCAGCCTTTCGGGATCGATCACACGCTCCGATATCCGGACATGTGGCTTGTCGGTCGATGCGTATTTTTTCGTCAAAGAATCGGAGAGATAAGGGTCGATCAGCAGATGCTGGTTGCCGGCCCTCAGCAGGTAACCACTCTGTCCCAGCCACCAGAGATCCACCCCCGGCAGATCCTGCCTTGACCGGATATCCTCCAGCAGCACATCGTCCTTCTGCCAGGCGGCGATCATGGCCTCACTGATTGGGCACCCTTGACCATATGCTGCAGCTTTCGCCGGGCCGCCCAGCGGGCCGTCTGCGAAAGTCCGCAGTCGGGCGCCACTGCCAATCGCTCCGCCGGCACGTAGCGCAGGCACTTGCGGATGCGTTCGGCGACGTCCTCGGGCGTCTCGATGTAATAGTTCTTCACATCGATCACGCCCACCGCAACGTCCATTGCCTCCGCAAAGGGCGCCAGCAGTTCCAGCTCGGCGAACTCCCGGTTCGCCATCTCGATATGTACCTCGTCGACACGCATGTCCAGGAAATCGGGTAGCATCGGCTGCAGACTCCGATACCCCACGGGACGGCCCTTGAAATTCCCGAAACAAAGGTGCGTGGTGATGCGCGCCCTGCCCGCAAGTCCTTCTACGGTGCGGTTGAAGATGTCCACGAACCGCCTCGTGTCCTCCTTGTAGGCATAACAGCTCATGGATGGCTCGTCGATGGCAATCTCGGTACAGCCCGCCTCCACCAACGCATGCATCTCCCGGTTCACGATGGGTAGGAGCGCCTCGGTGACCTCGAAACGGTCCCGATACAGCCCTCCCGGCAGCAGCCGTCCGCTGAGGGTGTAGGGCCCCGGGACGCTGGCCTTGAGGACCGGACCGGCCGGTGCGAGCCGCTTCAGCCGCTCGAACTCGGCCACCACCCCGAGGCCTCTGGGCGCCCGAAGCTCGCCCACGATCGAATGCCGGCCCCGCTGGTCATGCGCAGGGGGACCGAAACGCCGCGTCTCTGCATGGTTCGGCTCGATGCCATCCAAAAAACCATAAAAGGACAGGTTGAAGTCGAGCCGCGTCTGCTCCCCATCCGTGATTACATCCAAGCCCGCTGTCACCTGGTCGTGGACGGCCGCCACCACGGCGTCCTCCACCATCTCCTCGATGTCGGCGGGACCGAACTCGGACAAATGACGCGTCGAGAACTCTAGCCAGCCGGGAAAGGGATAGGATCCTATGACGGTGGTGCGGATAGGGATGGGCTGCATGCTTATATGGGATTCTATGCCCAAGTTACCGATTTCACGGATGCCCCACCCGTCATGAGGGCTTCGGAAGCATCTCGCTACCTTCAAGCATGCACACATTCGAACCGGGAGCCGTCGCCCTCGGCTGCATGTCCCTCCCCCTGCACGACGAAGCACTCTGCCGACGCATCCTCCTCCACGCCGTCGAACTCGGCATCCGGCTCTTCGATACGGCCGACCTCTACGATATGGGACGCAACGAATCCCTCCTGGGAAAGATTCTTCGCGAACACCGGCATCGGATACTCATAGCCACCAAGGTCGGCAACCAATGGAGGGCAGATGGAAGCGGTTGGGACTGGAACCCGCGCAAGGAGTACATCCTGCGCGCGATAGATGACAGCCTTCGGCGGCTGGGCACCGACCATATCGACCTCTACCAGCTCCACGGCGGTACCCTGCAGGACCCGATCGACGAAACCATCGACGCTTTCGAAACGCTTGTGTCCACCGGGAAAATCCTCGAGTACGGCATCTCCTCCATCCGACCCAATGTCGTCAGGGAATATGTCTCACGCTCCCGCATCCGAACACTCATGTGCCAGTACGGAGTGGCCGACCGCAGGCCCGAGGAGGAGATACTCCCGACGATAGCCGCGAAAGGCATCCGGCTGCTCGCCCGTGGCGTCCTCGCCAAAGGCATGCTCTGTGGCAAAGCGCCGAAAGCCTATCTGGGACATTCCGAAGATGCCATGCGCCAAGCGGCAACCGTCATCGAAACATGCTCATCCGATACACGGACACCCGTACAAACAGCCATCCGGTTCGTGCTGCAACGCTACGGAAAGGCCACAGCGGTCGTAGGCGTCAGCACATTGGAACAGCTGGAGGAGATGGCGGCCACGGCGAAGACACCCATCCTGACTGCAGCCGAGATGGAGGCCATCGCATCCGCCCTGCCCGCGGAGACCTACACAGAACACAGATAGGGGATGATATCAACGACGCGGACTCTGCATGTACTTACCCTGCATCACCGACTCCATCGTCCTGCCCGTCAGCTTGCTCTCCGCCCATGAGATGATGTCGAGGTAGGCGAATGACCGCGTCTCGAAACGGCTCTTCTCGAGATGGCTGATGTGGTCGTACAGCTTCTGTAGCCGCTCCCGTATCTCACCGGGCGGATGCCCGAAGCTGTGCTGTACGAAGTCGAAAGTGGCCCGCTCCACATCGGTCAGCTTCTTCATCTTGCTGAAGAAACGCATGGCCGACTTGCTTAGCGAGTCCAGGATTTCGTAGTTGCCGATTTCGTAGTGGCTCAGGAGGTTGACGAGCCGCGCATAACACTGCAGGTCCACCCGCATATCGCCACCTTCGTCGATGATGCCTTTCGTATAATCGATCGCACGTCCGAAGTCCCGGCTACCGAAGTACATCGAGGCAAACTTGTAGTTGAACAGCATGATGCGGTGCGTGTCCACGAAAAGTTTCCACTCCGCCAGGCTCCGCTCGATCTCGGACACCAGCTTCACACCCTCCGAGAAAGTGCCTCGCATCAGGTGCCGGTTGATGCGCGCACTGTTCATATAGATGGAGGCGTGCACCCGGAAATTGTCGTGACGCTGGGCCTCCTCCGTCGAGCCGAAGCGTTCGAAGTCGGCCAGTGTACGGTCAAAGCCGCGGAAGTCGCGCAGCGCGAAATGGGCGTTCAAAAGGCTGTTCAGTCCCTTGATGTAGTGGCCCGTCTCGATGCCGACCATGCGGGGGTCCTCCTCGTACAGATCTATCCACTTGCGGGCGTATCGGTAGTTCAGGAGGAAGTCCTGCCGGATGAAGGATAGCCAGCAATAGCTCTGGTACAGGTAGAGACGCTCGTAGAATCCGTTCACCCTATCCAGGTCCGAGGGCAGATTCTTCCGGAAATAGGTGTTGATGCGGTCCTCTTCCTCCTCGTTCCGTGTGTGGCCGTAGAGTACGTACCAGCGGTACAGCAGCAATGCCAGGTTCGACAGCTTGGTCACGCGGTCTATGTGTCCGCTCACCGCAAGCGACTCCTCCGCCAGACGCTCCGTCTGCTCCGTCGGACTGCGGGTGATGTGGAGGATCTCGATCTTCTTCTCCAGCGAGATGAGCTGCACCAGCGTGTTGTATTTCTGGTTGTGGCGCGCCAGCTCCTTCGCACGCTCCAGCACTTTCAGGCTCTGCAGCTTCAACCCCTTGTTGTACAGGATACGGGCGTTGTCCAACTGCTCGCTCAGCTGCAGGTCCACGCTCTCCTTGGCCTTCAGCAGTCGCAGACTCGCCAGCAGCTGCTTGTACAGATGCGTCTTGAGGTTGGCCAGCTTCGACTTGCTCAGGTCATCGATACGTCGGTAGAACACCCGCTCGTCGTATTCCTCCATCGCATCCAGGGCGTCGAAGAGCTGCACCACCTTCAGGTCCTCCTTGTCGGAGCTCCGCTTGATATATATTTTGAAATGCCGCTTCTCAGCCTTCTGCATCGACTTCACCAGCTGGAAGAGGGTATCCGAAAATGGTGTTGACATCACGATGCTTTTTCACTCAAACCAAGTCCCAAAGGGCATTTCAAGAGGCAATCGACCATTCGGCATCAGGATTCGGCGGTCGGATTGCCTTGCCCGTCATAGACAAGCGGCGTAATCTTGCTTAAGATTTATCCGGGGAGGTCCCGCAACCGGAACACCTCGTTTTCATATGGCAAGCAATCGTTGAAGCCGGCTGTGTCCACAGCTGGCTTTTTTTTTGTAGCCGCGGGACTTCGCAAAAATACAGATTCAGCCGCTCCCATCTCCCTTTCCCGGGTTTGTTGCCAACCTCTTTGAAAGGTTCTCTGTTTGGAATCAATCCGACCAAAACCACTGATCTTACCCATGCACAGGTTTTGAGAACCGGGGCCAGTTCTCAGGACATGGGGGAGTTCTCAAAACCCCGGCAGGTTCTCAGAACCGGGGGGAGTTCTCAGGACATGGGGGAGTTCTGAGAACTCCCTCACTGGCCCTTCTTGACGGAACGGCCGGCCGCCCGGTACTCCCAGGGTGCCTGTGGATTGGGAAGCGACCAGAGTCCAAGATGCGCCTTCCGGGCGACCCGCTCCATCTGGTCCAGTTCCGGATCCTGGGAATATTTCTTGAAATGCCAGGCATGGCCGGAGGCCACCATCTCTGCGTTGATATGCCTGCCCGACTTGTCATACACCTCCGACACCCATCGCCCGAAGCCGTCCTTATTCAGGATCCTGACCCTCAAGGGTGCGTTCCTACATAATTCCCCCAAGCGCTCCTTGCTCCGCTTGGAGAAGTCCTGTGCGCGCTCGGGTGCGTCGATACCCTGCAGCCGGACTTTGAAGGTTACACCCTCTCCTCGCGCGACGAAAGTGTCGCCGTCGGTGATGGAGACGGCCACCACACTCAGTTCCTGGCCGACACGGGGCTGGCCGCTTCCACATGCGTTGCACAGCAGCATGCACGAAGCGACACATATGGTCCAGGTATTTTTCATGCAGTGAATGTACCGATGGAATGGCGTATCTTTCATGTGGTGTCGGCACGTCCATCCGGATGATCGGATGATCTCCAGAACGAGGCGCCGAGGCGATACGCATAATACCATTCCCATGTCGA
>RGVM01000146.1 GCA_010027295.1 Chitinophagia bacterium | reverse complement strand
GCGACAGCGAGATCGTAGCCTCCATCCTTCGCGATAGCGGCTTCGGTCCCACACGTGACGCCTCTCAGGCCGACCTTGTCCTGATCAACACCTGCTCCATACGCGAGAAGGCCGAGCAGACCGTACGCAACCGGCTCACGGAGTTCCGCCGGCTCAAGAAGTTAAGGCCTTCCTTGATCGTCGGCGTGCTGGGATGCATGGCGGAGCGGCTGAAGGCCAAGCTGCTCGAGGAGGAGAAACTGGTGGACATGGTCGTGGGTCCGGATGCGTACCGAAGCCTGCCCGCGCTGGTCATGGAGGCGGAAGACGGTCGCAAGGCCGTCAATGTGTTGTTGAGCAGGGAAGAGACGTATTCCGACATATCGCCTGTACGGCTGGACGGCAATGGCGTCACAGCCTTCGTGAGCATCATGCGCGGCTGCAACAACATGTGCTCCTTCTGCGTGGTGCCTTTCACGCGCGGTCGGGAACGCAGCCGAGACGCCGCCTCTATCGTGTCCGAATGCAAGGAACTCTTCTCGGGCGGGTATCGGGAGGTGACGCTGCTGGGCCAGAACGTGGACAGTTACCTGTGGGTCGACGAGGCCGGCGGCCGATCGGTCGACTTTGCCATGCTGCTAGACATGTGTGCCAGGGTGAGTCCGCTTCTCCGGATTCGTTTCAGCACCTCCCATCCCAAGGACATCACGGACGAGGTACTGTACACCATGGCCCGGCACCCCAACATCTGCCGTTATATCCACCTCCCCCTACAAAGCGGCTCGACGCGGGTACTGCAGCACATGAACCGTAGTTACACGCGGGAATGGTACCTCGCCAAGGTGCGCCGGATACGGGAGGTGATGCCCGACTGCGGTATCAGCTCCGATATCATCGCAGGCTTCTGTACCGAGTCGCAGGAGGACCATGCCGACACACTCGACGTGATGCAGGTCTCGCGCTTCGACTTCTCCTACATGTTCATGTACTCAGAGAGGCCTGGCACGCTGGCCGCCAAGCGGTATGCAGACGATGTGCCGGAGGCGGAGAAGCACAGACGGCTCACAGAAATTGTGGCATTGCAGAACCGGCTGTCGCTGGAAAGCAACCGTGCCGATGTGGGGCGCGTCTTCACCGTACTTGTGGAGGGTGACTCGCGGCGCAGCGACGCCCACTGGATGGGACGCAACAGCCAGAACAAGGTGGTAGTCTTTCCCAAGCCGACAGAGGGTGGCGTGGGGCCGGGCGACTATGTAGATGTCAGGATCGACGATTGTACGCAAGCCACACTGATTGGTGAGTTGGCACCTTGCAAACAGGAAGCATAAAACATACCGGATGGACGTTCAGGGCATCAAGAACCGGTTCGGCATCATCGGCAACTCGCCGGCGCTGAACTATGCGCTGCAGGTGGCGGCGCAGGTTGCCAATACGGACCTGACGGTGCTAATCGTCGGTGAGAGCGGTGTGGGTAAGGAGGTGTTCTCCCAGATCATCCATGCCCTTTCCGCCAGGAAGCACAACCCGTTCATCGCCGTCAACTGCGGGGCCATACCGGAGGGTACCATCGACTCCGAGTTGTTTGGGCACGAGAAGGGTTCCTTCACCGGGGCTGTCGACAGCCGGAAGGGCTACTTCGAGACCGTCAACGGCGGCACGTTGTTCATGGACGAGATTGGGGAGATGCCGCTGGGCACTCAGGCCAGGCTGCTGCGTGTCCTGGAAGCGGGCGAGTTCATCCGCGTGGGCTCCTCTAAAGTGCAGAAGACCGATGTGCGGGTGATTGCCGCCACGAACCGCGACCTGCTCGACGCGACACAATCGGGCAAGTTCCGCGAGGACCTCTACTACCGTCTCAATACCGTCCCCATCCGCGTGCCGGCCCTGCGAGAGCGCCGGGAGGATATCATACTACTCTTCCGCAAGTTCGCGGTCGACTTCGCGGAGAAGTACAAGACATCTCCGATACAGCTGGACGAAGAGGCCCGTGAGGCACTGACAGCCTATGGATGGCCAGGAAACGTTCGGGAGCTCAAGAACATCGCGGAGCAGATTTCCGTGCTCTCGAGAGAGAAGCTGGTACGGGGCAGCGACATCCGAAGGTTTCTGCCAGAGCGGAAGGAGACGCGGCTACCTGCCCTCTCCGCCCGACCGGTCCAGGAATCGAGCGAATTCATGAACGAGCGCGATATCCTCTACAAGCTGTTCTTCGACATGAAGAAGGACGTCACGGAGCTGAAAAAGATGTTCGTGGAGATAGTCAAGAACCCCGGAGCCGCCAGCGCCGTCATGTCGAACGAGGCCATCCTGCACGAGATGCCCCCTACCCCGGTGGAGATGGAGACCGCTGTCCTCAAGCCCTCGATGCCTTCCGGCTCCTCCGTCCAGCCCCTGTTGCTCCCGCAGGGTATGGTGCAAGACCATGTCGATGTGGAGGAGTCGCTCAACCTGATGGACATGGAGAAGGACCTTATCGAACGGGCGCTGAAAAAGCACAAGGGAAAGCGGAAGGATGCCGCATCCGACCTTGGCATCAGCGAGCGGACGCTCTACCGGAAACTGAAAGAATACGACATTGACCATTAGAAGAAAGGCCATCCGGAACCTGCTGCCCGTCGCATGCCTGTTGCTTTTCTGGGGCGGTACCTGCCGATTCTCGATGCGGGACGTCTCGATCCCTCCAGAGGTCAAGACAGTGCGCGTATCCTACATCGAGAACCGTGCCCGATACATCAACCCGTTGCTGAGTCCCCGGCTCTCAGAGAAGCTGCGGCAGAAGATCGTCAACCAGACTCGGCTTTCCCAGACCAACGGGGAGGCCCACTACGAGATCTCCGGAACGGTCACCGACTATTCCGTAAGCACTTCTGGCATCGCGGACAGGCAAGCGTCTATGAACAACCTGAACGTGACCGTGAGCATCATCTTCCGCAACCGGCTGGACGAAAAAAAGAATTTCGAGACTGCCATAACCCGTAACTTTCCTTTCCCGTCGGGCCAGAGCCTCCAACAGGCGGAGGCCCAGCTCAACGACCAGATGGTAAACAACCTGGCAGATGAGATCTTCAACCGGATCTTCTCCAACTGGTAAGCGACCATATCCCATATCCACCCCGATGCATAACCCCCTCAACCAGATCGTCAGTTCGGTCTTCGGCGAGTCGCGGCTGGAAGATGTCTCCCTCGACGCCCTCCACCTACTCACGGTGAAGTACCCCTATTCGGCGCCGGTGCACCTGATGTACGCCAGGCGTCTCAAAGACTCGGGTGACAGCCGTTATGCGGAGGCGGTCAGCATCGCGGCAATTCATTATGCGAACCCCCATTGGCTGCAGCACCAGATGGCTGCATCCTTTGACGCCGAGGCCTATCGGACAAACACCCCGGCCGACAGCACGGTGCTCCTCGAAGAGACTGAGGCTGAGAACCGGGAAATGGAGGCATTGCCCCCGGACGATACAGGAAGTGGCCATAACATGGCCGACGCGGACACCGATGCCGTTACTGAGGATTTTGACACCTCCTCCGGGACAATTTCGCCCGAGACGGATACCCTGAAATCAGAGATCGATTCTGAAACGTACGCGCCGGACTCCTCATTTGATCCGGATGAGACGGCATATCCTTCTACGCCCTCCATGGATCCGGATGCGAGCACCGAGGCTTCGTACAGCCCATTCGAAGCAGGGGTGGAAACAGCCGGATCTGAACCTTCGTCGGGTTCAGAGGCTGTCCTCGACATGACCGAGCCCTCCGACCATGCGGATGCGGCCTCCGTGGCTCCGGAGCCGCCTACCGAGGAGCCCCCCTTCGCATCCCCCCCGGCTGAAACGCCATCGGATGATGAAAAAGCTTTCGACAACGCCGAAGATCCTCCCGTTTCACAGGAAGGCGGTATCGAAAGGGAAGAAGCCTCCGAAGGCCAGCCATCCTCTGTCTTCGACACGGGTATTACCACCCTGTATGAAGGGGAGACGACAGAGGCCTCGAGGGAGGTGGGAGATTCCGAACTCATTCATGTCACGATGCCCGATACTGGAACGGACGATACTCCTGATGGTCCGGCCATAGGTGGCCTGTCCGAGGAGCTCGGGGCATCATCAGATGGGCTTCCCCCGTCCTCCGGCGAAGACCTTCCGCTGCTACACGAGACGGTCGAGGCCCCTTCCTTTATCGAAGAGAGTTCAGAGGAAACGCCGGTGGAAGGGGGATCGATTCCCATATTGGATGAGCCGCTCCTACCGGTCGAGCCCCTTCACCTCAGCGATTATCTCGCGTCCCAGGGCATTGTCGTCAGTTCGGACCTCGAGCCAAAGGAGGATGACAAAGGCGAGCGCAGTTTCACCGGATGGCTGAGGACGATGAAGCGGTTCCAGCCCGACAGGAGCGCCCCGGTGCTGAGCGAGCAAGAGGAGGACGTGATTCGGTCGGAGGCCGAGGCCTCGAACCAGGACGAGGATATCGTCACGGAGGCCATGGCCGAAGTCTACGCCAGGCAGGGGCTCACCCGAAAGGCCATCGAGATATATACGAAATTAAGTTTGCTGGATCCTGACCGAACGTCTACTTTTGCAGATAGAATCACGCAACTCAAAGCCTTACTGACATGAGCCTCCTTTTCATGATCCTCATGATGATATCCTGCCTGCTACTGGGTCTGATCGTGCTGATCCAGAACCCCAAGGGCGGCGGCCTGTCCGGTAACATCGCCGGATTCAGCAACCAGTTCATGGGGGTGAAGCAGACGACGGACGTCTTGGAGAAGGGCACATGGATCATGGCCGGGGTCGTCGCCCTCTTCTGTATCCTCTCCCCGCTACTGATGCGCGAGGGTGCCAAGGCGGATGACAACCTGATCAAGGGAATCAACCCGAACACGACCAACAGCGCTCCGGTCAAGCCATCGACGCCGATGCCTGCGCCGATGAAGTGAGTCCGGGTATCTTAATCCGGTCAACCGCCATCCAATTCAAAGCCTCCGTCGGGTTCAGGATTCTGATACCCATCTTAGCATGTTCAATACTCCGATATGGAGCCATGTCATGACCATAGGCACATGGGCACCAGGATTGCGAGGGTCCTGACGCACCGACCGGCGATTTCCTTCCTTATTACGCTCCTGTTCTTGGCGGCACTGGTATCCCTTCAGTTTCTTCGCCCATCGACACCGTTCCCATCCGGTTCTCGGAAACTGCGTCTCTCTGCTGACAGCCTCTCCCCGCAACACATTGGCAACACCTTGCGCCGGCAGGACATCCTCGAGCGAACCTTCCTCCTGGAATGGGCACTGCGGAGCAGGCTGTCTGGCGTTCGTGTCAAGCCGGGTGCGTATCGCATTTATGCCGGGATGAGCCAGTTCGACGTACTGAGGCTGCTCGCGAGACGTCGGCAGGAGACGGTCCGCTACGTCATCACGAAATACCGGACCCCTGAGGATATGGCCGGGCATGTAGGACGACTCTTCGCCTGCGATTCGTCCGAGATGATAGGGTTCCTGACATCCCCCGACTCACTGGCAGGGCTTGGCCTGGATACCGACCGGGTCATGACCGTGGTGGTCCCCAACACCTACGAACTCTACTGGGGCAGTTCGTCAGGCGACATCCTCCGGCGGCTACGGCAGGAAAGCGCCAGGTTCTGGACGGAAGAGCGGAAAGCGCGCGCGCAACGGATCGGACTGACGCCTGAGCAGATCTATGTGATGGCCTCGATCATCGAAGAGGAGACGAACATCGACTCCGACAAGCCGCTTATCGCAAGCGTCTATCTCAACCGCATGCGCCGGGGCATGACGCTGTCAGCAGACCCGACGGTGAAGTTCGCACTCCGCGACTTCGGGCTGAAGAGGATACTCTTCGGGCACATCGACCGGGCGGGGACATCGCCATACAATACGTATCGCATCAAGGGCCTGCCACCGGGACCGATCTGCACCCCATCCATCGCCACCATCGAAGGCGTCCTCGATGCAAAGGACACCGACTACCTGTTCTTCTGCGCCCGTCCAGACCTTTCGGGGCGGCACGCCTTCGCCGCCACAGAGGCCGAGCATTTCCGCAATGCACGCCGCTACCAGGCCTTCCTCGACAGCCTGTACGCGAAATAGCGTAGATTGCCCTCGGCATGAGGAGCATGGCAGCCGCGATACTGCGATCCCGCCCCGTACGTGCGATCGTGCGCCGGTCACGGGCCATCGTGCTGCCGGGCTTCGAGGGTGTGCCCCTGTACGACGTGGCCGTTTTCTTCATCCGCCAGATGCGCCAGATAGGCATCAACGAGCGGGCGGCCGCAATCTCCTTCAACTTCCTGATGGCGGTCCCGCCCTTCTGCATCGTTGCCTTCACCCTCCTCTCGCACCTCCCTGGTTCCAGAAGGCTATATGCCCAGGCCTTACTGCTAGTGCGGCAGATCACGCCCGACAGGGGCACCTACCGTCTCATCAAGTCGGTGATGGACGACTTCTTCTCCGCCGGCGGCAGCCTGCTGTCGTCGGGCATCATCCTGGCGCTTTTTTTCGCGTCGAGCGCGATGTTGACGGTGATGCGCACGTTCAACAAGTCGATGCTCCACCTCGGCCGCGACAGGCGCAACTTCCTGCAGTTGCGATGGGTGGCGATCAAGCTGACCACTTACATCATCATCCTCATCCTGGCGACGACCTTTGTGATGGTGACGCAGGGGCAGGTGTTCGAGGCGGTTGCAGACTGGCTGGGTATGCGTGAAGCCTCGCTGCAATGGCTGGTGCACACGCTGAGGATCCTGGTGACCTTCG
>RGVM01000145.1 GCA_010027295.1 Chitinophagia bacterium | reverse complement strand
TCCGCGGGGGAGGTGAGCTGGTATCGGTACATGCCCCGGAACCCGACCTGCTGGCGGCCTTCCTTAAGGCCTTTCCGCAGGCGAAGGTGGCGAAGGACCCCAGGGAGATCCTGGAGGATGGCTCCATCCAACTGGTGCTCAGCTCGGGCATCCCCGTCACACGCGCACCTCTGGGCGTAGAAGTGATGCGGCACGGCAAAGACTACTTCGTCGACAAGCCCGGCATCACCACCCTCCGCCAGCTTGCGGAGGTGAGGAAGGTGCAGCATGAGACGGGCCGCATGTTCACCATCATGTATAGCGAGCGCTTCGAGAACAAGGCCACCATGAAGGCCAGCGAACTCGTCAGGCAGGGGGCCATCGGGAAGGTGGTGCAGACCATCGGCCTCGGCCCCCATCGCATCAACCCGGCATCACGGCCCGACTGGTTCTTCGACAAGGAGAAGTACGGAGGCATCATCACGGACATAGGCTCCCACCAGTTCGACCAGTTCCTGCATTTTACCGGTTCCACACGGGCCGAAGTGGTGGCCGCCCAGACAGGCAACCTGCACCACCCGCAGCACCCCGCCTTCGAAGACTTCGGCGACGTCATGCTCAAGGGCGACGGCGGGACAGGCTATATCCGCGTCGACTGGTTCACGCCGGACGGTCTGGCCACCTGGGGTGATGGCCGACTCACCATCCTCGGCACTGACGGCTTCATCGAAGTCCGAAAGAACATAGACATCGCAAGAGATCCCAAAGGCAACCATCTCTACATGGCTAACAAAAAGGAGACCGTCCATATCGACTGCAACGACGTGCCCCTCACGTTCGGAAGACTGTACGTAGACGACCTGCTCAACCGCACCGAGACGGCCATGGGACAGGAACACTGCCTGCTAGCCACCGAACTGGCCCTCAAGGCCCAGAAGACGGCCAGTCGGCTTTGAAGCGGCCGATACCGGTGATATGGGCATCGCAGGATTCGAAGGACGCATGGTTGCACATAAAGAAAAAAAGTAACTGGCGGGACTGACATACGCGCACCCGTCCTGCCGTATTGTCCGAATGATGGTACTTGCACGGTATTTGGGAACATCATGACGTATCTTGCAGACTCATCCGAAACGTAACGACATGGACCTGGGCAGGGAATTCGAAAAATTCGCCATCAAGGAGAGGGGCATAGGAAGCCACACACTGCACGGCTACGGCCAGTACGCAGTGACCAACCTCACCCCCAACATCATCGAGGAACGCCCGATGAACATCGCGGTGATGGACGTCTACAGCCGTCTCATGATGGACCGAATCATCTTCCTGGGCTACCCCATTACGGACGAAGTGGCCAATATAGTGACGGCTCAGCTGCTCTTTCTCGACAGCACCGACCGCACGCGCGACATCCAGATGTACATTAACAGTCCCGGTGGCTCCGTCTATGCAGGCATGGGCGTCTACGACACGATGCAATATGTCACCCCCGACGTATCGACCATATGCATCGGAGTGGCTGCCAGCATGGCGGCCGTCCTGATGTGCGCAGGCACCCAGGGGAAGCGTACGGCCCTCCGGCATTCCCGCATCATGATGCACCAGCCCAGCGCGGGTGCGGGCGGACAGGCCAGTGATATCGAGATCACCGTGGCCCAGGTACGCAAACTCAAGCAGGAACTGTACGAGGTGGTGGCCCAGCACAGCGGCCAGCCGCTCGAGCGGATCGCAGCCGACTTCGACCGCGACTACTGGATGACTGCCCAGGAGGCAAAGGACTACGGACTGGTGGACGAGGTCCTCATCACCAACCCCCGCAAGAGCAAAAAGGCCTGAACCCCGCCCACATCGGCGGACAACCATATCCCGACAGCATGACAAGCAAACAGGACATCCCTGCCTACGCAGGTATACGTAGCGAGGAAGAGGAACCCGCATCACCTTCCAACCTCATGGAAAACATGCTCTCCTCGGCACAGTTCGAGAAAAAGTTCCTCGAACAGCGAAAAGTGTTCCTCTGGGGCCCCGTGGACGACCGGAGTGCACGTGACATCACCAACCGCCTCCTCTTCCTGGACGCCAAAGACCCAGGCAAGGAGATCGTGTTCTATATCAACAGCCCGGGCGGCCTTGTCACCAGCGGCATGGTCATCTACGACGCCATGCGCATGATCGAGTCGCCCGTGTCCACCGTATGCATGGGAATGGCGGCCTCCATGGGCTCCATCCTGCTCAGCGGCGGTCAGAAGGGTAGGCGCTTCATATTCCCACACGGCGAAGTCATGATCCACCAGCCCATGGGCGGTGGCCGCGGCACCTCCGCAGACCTTGAGATCATGGCCGAGCAGATTCGGAAGACCAAGGAGATGGGCGCCAGGATCCTGGCGGAGAACTGCGGCCAGACAATGGAGAAGATCCTAAAGGACTTTGACCGCGACTACTGGATGGACGCCACCGAATCGGTGGCATACGGCATCGTCGACGCGGTCATCACCCGCATCTGACGCATACCGGTCGAATCTCGTCCGACATAGCCCCCTCTACAATCGACAGCCTTCCCATCCGGGACGCATTTGTGCATATTGTCGTACTTTGTGTCCACCAAAGACCTTACATGGCCAAGTCCACCCTTCATTGCTCTTTCTGCGGCAGGAACCGCGAGGAGGTCAAGATACTGATCGCAGGCCAGGAGGGGCATATCTGCGAGAACTGCGTCGAGCACGCCCGCGACATCATCGAGCAGGAACTCAGCGTCAAGTCGGAGCAGTCGTCCCCCAACTTCAAACTCAGCGTCAAGCGCCCCATCGAAATCAAGAAATTCCTCGACGAATACATCATCGGACAGGACGATGCGAAAAAGGTCATGTCCGTTGCCGTCTACAATCACTATAAACGCCTGCAGCAGAAGCAATCGGATACCGACGTAGAAATAGAGAAGAGCAATATCATCATGGTCGGCGAAACGGGTACCGGGAAGACCCTCATAGCCAAGACCATCGCCCGTATGCTCAACGTACCCTTCGCCATCGTGGACGCCACCGTCTTCACCGAGGCGGGATACGTGGGCGAGGACGTGGAGAGCATCCTTACCCGCCTCCTTCAGATCTGCAACTACGATGTAGCCGCCGCCGAGAAAGGCATCGTCTACATCGACGAGATCGACAAGATCGCCAGAAAGGGCGATAACCCTTCTATCACGCGGGACGTCAGCGGCGAAGGCGTCCAACAGGGCCTGCTCAAACTCCTCGAAGGCACTGAGGTACTCGTGCCCCCTCAGGGTGGACGTAAGCACCCCGAACAGAAGCTCATCAAGATCAACACCCAGCACATTCTCTTCATCTGTGGCGGCGCCTTCGACGGGGTCGATAAGATCATCGCCCGCAGGGTCAATACAAACTCCATCGGCTTCAACGTCAACAAGGACGAGCAGGAAAATATGAAGAAGAACCTGCTCAGTTACGTGACCGCTCAGGACCTAAAACACTTCGGACTCATCCCCGAGTTGTTGGGACGTCTGCCGGTTGTCACCTATCTTAACCCGCTCGACGCCCCCACCCTGCGGTCCATCCTCACCGAGCCCAAGAACGCCCTGATGCGCCAGTACCGGCGACTCTTCGAACTGGAAGGCATAGAGCTGACGGCGGATGACGACGTGCTCGACTTCCTGGTCGAGAAGGCGTTGGAATACAAGCTCGGCGCGCGTGGCCTCCGATCCATCTGCGAGAACATCCTCACAGACGCGATGTTCGAGTTGCCCGGCTCCAAGGCCAAGGCATTCCACCTCACCCTGGAATACGCCCGACACAAGTTCGACAAGTCGAAGATGAACCTCCTCAAGGTCGCCTGAACCATGCAGGAGCTCATCCAGCGGCTCATGCAGCAGGCCGGCCTCACGGAGGCGCAGGCTATACGTGCAATCGAGATTGTCAAAGACTACGCCAAGCAGAAGTTCCCCGTCTTCTCCGGAGCCATTGACAGGCTGTTCGAAAAGTATGCCCCCAAGCCGGAGGACGACTTCCTCGATTGACTCCCCCCGACTTCCCGACAGGTCGTACGTCAGAAGACCTGAATCCCGAACACAGCGGCAGGCACCCGTGCGGAAGGGTGGTTGAAAAAGCATTTCATGGACCGAACCGTAACGGGTTCGCTCAACCGTACCCGCTGCATGGACTGGTGGTTGTCATCCATGGCGCACAAGGTAGCGCCCTGCCCGTCTTCCACGCGGAAGGAACGAACCAGATGGGGTACGACCCGCTCAGGATGTACGCGCAGGGTTGACTCCAGCGGATGATCCCAGTCGCCATCGAAATGGAACACGATGTAGGATACTCTTACCGGGGCCTCCCACTGCAGCAGGATGAAGGGCTGCTCGTCATCCGGATCAGCCACCCATTCATTAGCTGCCGTGGTTGGCCGGAAAGTTCCGTTGGCAATCTGCTCCGCTGCGAATGCACTCAAGGGGTTCCTCAGTCTGAAACCAAGATTTTGCGGCTCGGGCCTTCGGTTGGGCAGCCAGAAGTCGAAACTGTCGATGCCGATGCCCGGCGGCGGTGTCTGCGTGCCGCTGACGGCAACATCCCGGTTGAAGCGGTTCCGGAGCAGCATCACACCGGCGTGCAGATGGGTGCTCGTTCGTACTGACACCCGTTCGTTCCGGCAAAGGCAGATGAACAGGTATTGCCGAGCCGTCGATATATGTTCGAAATCGATGGACACTTCCTGTTCGCCGGCGGATAGCCTTACGGAAACACGTTCGAGGAGGATGTCCGCCGTGAAATTACCCGGCCTCCCGCTGGCCCTGAGTTCAACTTCGAGGGTGGTTTCCTCGGTGGCGAGGATCCTGAACGCGATTCCAATGGCATCCCCGGATTCGTACGGCAGCAGCTGGGATGTGTGAAAATCGAGCAGCATCCATGAGCCGTCGGCCGGAAGACCCTGAAACCGGTGACAGGAACTGGCCGTCAACACGGCCTGATGGACGAGATCCCGATGGGAGGGTTCTACGTTCGGTATATGGTGCCCCGACTGCAACAGATATTGCTGTAGCTTAGAAAGCTGCGGACCATTGGCCAGCATGGCTGGTGTCAGGCCGTGGGCCAGACATTGCCTCGTCGCCGGCCCGACCACCTGGGCGGCCATGGCAACGGTGGCCATGACGCGGGTGGACCCGAAGGCCACATGGGAACTGCTGATCAGGCGACCGGCAAGCCAGAGGTTGGAGATGTTCCGGCTGTACAGGCAACGAAGAGGGATCTGATAGACTCCCTTTGCATGCCACTGAGTGCAGCCAGGAAGTGCACTGAACAGTCCGTCGGCAGGATGAAGGTCCAGGGACCACCCGCCATAGGAGACGGCATCCGGGTGTAGCCTTTGCTCCACCACATCGCGCTGGCTGAGGATATAGTCCCCTTCGAACCGTCGGCTCTCACGCTTTCCGGGGATATGTCCGACCCATTCGAGAGTGAGGTTATCGGCATCGGGATATTCACCGGAATTCTTGACATGGTCCCAGATGCCGTAGATGACCCGCCAGAGCTCCCACTTGATATCCTCCGTTTGATGGACCGTATCCATCCTTCCCCCGTATTCCAGCCACCAGAGTCTGCAGCCATGGTCGCCGAGACGATAGGCCCGATGCCGGATATGTCCGCTCACATCCTTGCGGGCATAGGCCGGTGGGACGAAGGGGATGGGCCTTCCCATGTCCTTCGTCAGGAAATAGATGGAATGACCCAATAGTTCGCCGTATGCCTGGTCGGGTGCATACCCTTCGTCGAAGGCATCGGAAGACTCCGCACCCATGCGAAAGGCCGCCCCGGATAGAAAGCCGACGATGCCGTCCCCGGAAGCATCGCAAAAGAAGGGGGCGGACAGGATATATCGCGTCGAATTCTGACTGCAGAAGGCGGTCACGGAACGGATGCGGTCGGGTGCCGATTTCTTAACACCCATGACCGCCGTGTTGAGCAGGAGCGTGATGAGTGGCTCCTGGATGACTTTTTCCAGCAGGACCGTATCCAGGATCAGGGCGTTGCCATCAGGATTGCGGTACATGTTCTCCAGTAGGATCTCATTGAGTACCCCGCTCTCCCTGGCCCATCGGTTGTTATTACCCATGCTGGAAGTGGCGCCGAGAATCCACAGGCGAACTTCGCTCGAAGCGTTCCCACCCAGTACCGGACGGTCCTGTACGAGAATCACCCGAAGCCCTTCACGTGCCGCGGCTATAGCACCACAGGTGCCGGCGATGCCTCCGCCGACAAAGACGATGTGAGCCTCCAGGCTGACCTCCCGGAGCAATCTTCCCTCCCAGGCACTATCATGCGTTTCCATGCTCGGATGAATTCGTAAGATTTCCGATGTTGCGGGCGGCATGCCAGGGGATGATGGCTGCCAGTGCCACCAATGCCGACATGATTCTGAGCCAGGCAACTCCCTGTTCCGCAAACAGGGACAGCATACAGAGAAGAAATCCGGTAAATGCCAATGCAACCGCTGTCACGCGCAGGCCGAAGCGGTTTTGCACCTGTGTCTCCCCAAGCTCTTCGGGCGAGGTTGCCGACAGGGATAGGTCACGCCTCGTCCTGATAGCTTGGTACGCTTCCCACTCCGCACATGCGCTTATTCGCTTCCGAGCCCTCCACTCGACGACCATCAGCATCAGAAGGGGGGCGAGGACGCCCAGGAGCATTTCCTCCGCCTTGCTCAATCCCGACCCGGAGAACCATGGCAGAAGGAGTTTTCCAAGAATATTCAATAGCAGACAAGAGATTGTGATGGTCAGGGTGGCTTTCCCGGTCAGCCTCCGGGAGAACAACGCCCATATGG
>RGVM01000144.1 GCA_010027295.1 Chitinophagia bacterium | reverse complement strand
CAGTCGGCACGGGCCTTCAGGTCGCCAATGGAGAACTTCCAGTTCTTGGACGGGTCGTCGATCCGTTCGAGGAGTCTTCTTTTCTGCTCCTTTCGGGATACATGGAGCATGAACTTCAGGATGAGGGTTCCGTTCTCATGCAGATTCTTCTCGAAGCGTCGGATCTGGCGGAACCGTTGGTCCCAGAAGGCTTCATCGATATCTGCCACCTTTGCGATGCCGGGTAGGTTTTCGTTGAGGATGTATTCCGGATAGACCCTGGTGACAAGGACATTCTCATAATGCGATCGGTTGAAGATGCCGATCTCACCCCGGGCGGGAAGCGCGAGACTGTGCCTCCATAGATAATCGTGGTCGAGCTCCTGTGCACTGGGGGCCTTGAAGCTTGTCACCCGGACGCCTTGTGGGTTCAGTCCACTCATGACATGCCGGATGACTCCGTCTTTTCCGGCTGCGTCCATCGCCTGGATGACGATCAGTACGCTGTGCTGGTCATGTGCATAGAGCTTGTCTTGTAGTTCCGCCAGTTGTCGGATGCCCTTGGTGAGCAACTCCTCCCCTTCCTGTCGGGTGACCGTCTTCCGGTCATAATCGGTGTCGAACTTACGGAGCCTGAAGGATTTACCATCCTTCACCGCAAGGCCGTTAATGTACTTGTCGATTTTTTTGAATGACATGCCGTGGCTGTTTGAGTCACCGAAGCATAGACAACGAACGCAAATCAGCCGACTATGCTACCAGACATTCCTCGGACAAGTATCGCCGTAGGAGTTGTTGAGCAGGAAGCCGATCACGATCTCATGTGTTCCGCGCTGCATCATGCCCAGCATATAACGCGTGCGGCTCATGTCGTACGAGTAGCTGACGTTGAAAGTATTGGAAATGTTGAGACCGGCCATGGCGGAAAAGCCTTCCGTGAGTCGGGCATTGCCACCCACCCATAACAGGTCGCGGTACTGGGCCTTGAGGTTCATGTCCACGAAGACAGGCATGGAGGGTATGTAACGAGCCATGACGGAAGGGAGGAGACTGATATCCTCGGAGACGGAGAATCGGAAGCCTGCCGTGGAGATGATATGGGGAACGAGTGTCGACTTGTAGAGAGCGTTGTCGACGAGGTTGACGCGTGTGGGGATGATCTGTTGGGCGGACAGTCCTACGAAGAAGCTGGAGCCATAGAGCCAGAGTCCTGCATTAAGGTCGGGACGCGTCATACGTATCTCGCTAGTACCCTGACCTATAGCCGGGTCGATGGGATTGGCGAGTTCAATTTTGCTGCGGTCGACGCTCACGTTGAGGATGCCGGCGCCGAAACCGGCTGCCAGGGTGGTACGCAGTCCCAGTGGGATATGATAGGCGTAGGTGACATTGCCATTGAACCGGTTGATATAGCCCGTGCGATAGTTCATGACCTGGACACCGAGGCCGTGGTGGGCAGGGGCCGCCTGATATTCCAGCCAGTACTGGCGTCCACGGGGGTTTTCGCCCTTCATGGGGAAGGAGGTAGGCGTCGTAGTGAAGTCCTTCTTGCCGATGGGGGCATGAACTGTTCCATAGAAAGTCTGCGGGGCGCCGTTGATACCGACCCACTGGTTCCTGACACTCAGTTTCACATCCATGTAGTTTTCGATGCCCGAGATGGCCGGGTTAAGGATGTAGTTATTCAGGATATACTGGGTATAATGGGGCCTCTGCTGTGCCTGGGCTTGCATGAGGGGTAGCAGTACCACTAGGATTCTCAGGGAACGACGCATCATAATCTGTTTTTGGCGGCGGCCAACCACCGTCCTGCGCAGTGGGACGGCAGCCGTTCGCTTCCGGGTGAAATTACAAAACTGCTCGACATGGCTGTCGACTCTTTCGTACGCTGCTGGGCTTATAACGTTACGAATATCCTCATCGGTATATGGTTACATAGCCCGCCATTCTTGGTCTCCCGTTCCGGGGGTCTATGACATAATAGTATGTTCCTGTCGGCTGCGGCCTACCCTGCCAAGTCCCGTCCCATGGTTTGTTATACCCCACGGCACGGTAGAGCAGTTGTCCCGTCGTGGAAAAGATCTCCACGATGGCACCGGGGTATTTTTCCAGGTGACGGATCACCCAGGTATCGTTCACCCCGTCTCCGTTAGGGGTGATGGTATTGGGAACGATAGGCTTGAGTAGGACCAACACTTGCATCTCGTCTGTCGCGGAACAGCCATCAGCTGAAGTCACCCGCAAGCGGTAACGAGTGTCTTCCACAGGTCGGGCATAGGGGTCGAGTCTGGCCGGATCGCTGAGTGCCGTCGGTGGCGTCCAAAGGTATGTAAGCCCCCTTCCCGTGGCCGTCGCCTTGAGGAGTATGGAGTCGCCCTCGAGCACCGTCCTGTCGATTCCGGCATCGACACCGGGTGTGGGAAGGACTTCGATGGTCCGTTCCCGGAAGGCGGAGCAGCCTGCCGAGCTGGTCTGGGTGAAACGAATTACCTGTCTGCCCGGGCCTGCCATGCCCGGGTTGAAGAGATCCGCCGAGATGCCCGGACCGGAATACCTGCCTGTGCCCGGCAATCCGGAAGTATCAGCCGCACTCATCAGGCGAAAGCCTACAATCTCCTGACAGACCGGGGACAGGGAATCGAATCGTATCTGTGGACTTGCGTTGACGGTGATAGTCTGCGCATACACATCGAAGCATGTCTGACCGGAATAGGCCAACATCCGGACGCGGTAGGTACGTGTGGCCGGTGTGCCAAAATCGGGATACCGCCTGGCGTAGCGTTTACCGGGCGACGGGTCCTCGTCAATAGTGGTGTCGGAGGGGTTATTGTCAGCATCCCACTGGATGATTGTCCGGGTGATCATGCCAAAGTCGACACTGGAATTGTCGCGGATGGTGACATCCGCATTCGAGCACAACGGACCTGAGTTCACCACTGAGAATGACGCATCGGGGATGGCACCGTTGACGGTGAAGTTCTTCACAACGGTATCCCGACAACCGGCAGCGGAAGTGACCACCAACGCTACTGGATAGACGGCGGCGGCTGGAACAGGAAAGGAAGGATTCTTCTGCATGCTTGTACTTCCCAGCACACCAAAGCCCCAGCGATAGGTGAAGGCGGACTCGGTGCCGTCGGAGATGCGGCTCGAATCGCGGAACAGGGCCATGGCATCGTTGACACATACTTCCGGCACGATGAAGTCGGCCTGGGGCTTTGGGTTGATTTTCAGCGTCTTGCGCGCCGTTGCACTATGACATCCTGTCTGTGTTCGCACAGCCATCGTGAGCTCTACGTTGCCGGAGGCGGAAAAGACTATGTTGCGTGGTGCACCTCCCGTGAGAGAGTCGACCTCTCCGGGCGCCAACCCCCAATACCACCGCACTATGGTCTCACCAAGAGGGTTGCTGACATCGGAAATCGTTACCGGCAACCCTTCGCACAGGGGCTGTGTGAATGCGATATCGGCCAGGGGCCTGGCAGACAGGGCAAGGGTACGGGTAGCAGTGTCAGAGACACAGCCTACGTCGGTGATGGCCAACAAGCGGATGGTCCGCTGCCCCCTGGAGGGATAGAGTACCGCTGGGTTCTGAGGGCCTACGGCGTATCCGCCCCCGAAGTTCCAAACCCACTGCACTATGTTGCGCCCGCTGGTATTGGACGTCTTGTCAATGAACCGTACCGTATCCCCGAAACAGCCGGTGGAGATCATGTCGAAGTCGGCTATGGGGCGTTCGAAGACCTCGATGTCGTAGTCGATGTCTTGCAGGTTCCCACAACCGTCAGGAGTGGGGTTGTTGGTGGTTACGCGTACGGGAAGCAGTCCTGTGGCGGAGGCGATGAGTTTTTTGCGCAGGGTGAAGCGGTAGCGGGTACGACCATCCTGCTGCCATACGGAGTCTGGCACAGGACTGAGCATCGTGGTGTCCAATCCTATGTTCGCGGATGTCCATCGGATCTGTGTAGGAAGGTATGAGAGCTGTATGGTCAGTCCGAAAGGGGAATTGCGACAGGTGGCAGGGAAATCGATGGTTCGAAGCAGGTTGTTTACTTGTATGGACTGAGAAAGGTCGCGCACATTGGTGCCTGCGTTGTACCCGTACGACTCCACGCTGCCGTATCCGTATGCGATGGCGATGAATGGGGAGTCGGCCCGCAGGTTCTGGACGGGATTGGATTGCGAGAGCGTACTCACGTTCTCCTGCAGATAGGAATAGGGAGTGCCCGGAATGGGCGTGAAGTTGCCCGTGGGTGCATTGCCGTTGATCCGAAAGCTGGCGGCCTGGGCCGTCTTGATGACAACGTTGAGATAGCATTGCGTCACATTGCTCTGGTTCGGCGGAACCCAGTTCTGTCGTGCGGAAAAGACTGTGATATTGTTGATGGTCTGCTCCACCGGGTTGATGACGATCATCTCCGGGTCGCTGGGATAGGGACAGCTCGGAGGGTTGGTCAGATAGCAGTTGACGGGGTTGCGGGGGTCGCATGACATGCTGGTCATGTAATGGACCACCGAGATGGGCGCCCCCTCGGATTCGATTAGCAATGGATTCGCCGTGCGTATCTCATAGAACCCGTTGGGAGACAGTGCGGTGAGCTGTGAGCGCAGACCGTTCTGCGTGACGAAGACCCGGGGATTGGGTTCGTTGACGAAGACCCTGACAAGGTCGTAGGGCTTGTTGATGAATGGGGCCGTCAGGAAGGTCCTGCCCCAGGATTTGATGGGGAAGAGCTGCTGGAAGAGGTTGTCCCCTCCCGTGGCACCGGCGCAATCAAAGGCCGACCAGGTGCTGGCGGAGAAGACGGCTATGGGCTTGCAGCCACCCGTCGAAGAGGCAATGGAGCGTACACGGGTCCCGGATATGTCCGCATCCTTCTCAAACTGGATCTGATACACGTCGCCGGGGTTGGCGATCGTGGCACGTATGGTGTCGCCGGCGGCACGGTTGCCGTTTCGGCTGCGCGCGACCGTGATAATCTCTATGGTCGTAGCGGCTTCAGGGGCGACCACCGTCACTTCGCCATAACCGCTGTTGTTTCCGCTTGCACCCACGCTACCCGCACTGGGAACGATGTACTCCTTTCCCAGCACGTTCACCGGTAGCAGAAGCGTGGCGCCGGAACGGGCTGCGTTGATGATATGCGCATAGACCACGACCGGCTGGTCGGAAGTCACCTGTATCCCGGCACTCGTCTGGATGCCCTCCGAGAGCGTCTGTACAATGCCTAGGTTGGAGGCGTCGGCCGTTGCATTCGAGCCTATGAACTTTCGTGTAACCGTGTTGGCAGTGACCGAAAAAGGAATGGTCCGCGTCCCGACCCGGATGTTTCCCGAAGCATTGACGTCTGACGTGATGTATAAACCCATGGCGGAATTGGTGCCATCCACATGATCAGGATAGGCAAGCCAGAAATTGCGGCCCTTGTTCGAAAAGTCCTGCCCGTTCACAGAAAGCAGGCCGAAGAAAACAAATATGGCAAGGCACATGACGTTGACAGACAGGACAAGGCCTGACTCGGCACGAAGTGTACGGAGATCTGTCGAGGCATGCCTCTTCATCATGGGACTTTAATAATTCTCAAAATTGATGCCAACAAGGTCAAAGACCCAGCAACGGCCTACCGGGCATGCCCACACACATGACAAAGTCCAGGATGCTGAGGTTGGGGAGGAAGCCGTGTTTTTCCTCAAAGAGTTGGAAATATGCAGGAAACGGGCCATGCACCGGGTCCTTGTAATCCTGGGGCGTAATGAGATCGACAGAAAGGCTCGTCGATGGTGCCATGCACACCTTCCGTTCAACATCCTTCAGCCCTAAGGATCTGTCCACCCATACCAGACAGGCAAGGTTCCAGTCCATCAACCGGTCATGTGGCGTTCGAAACAGGACTTCCAACCCTTCCGCATAATGAAAGAACCAGGGAGCCTTTCCATAGGCGGAGGCGATGGTCTTCCAATGCCGCCCCCGCCAGTCCTGCCGTTCACAGATCCGTACCTCGCGATAGGGGGTGCGGACACCCCTCCCACCCTGGATGGGGATGCTCAGTGTCAGAGGCCCGTTGGCGGCGGCGATGATACATCGGTTCCGGAAACTCATCTTCCGATACGGTTCCGCACCAACCACGTCGAAGACATCGTCCCGGAGGCTGGAGACATAACTGACGAGGTTGGGGAAATAATGGAGTGCCTGCATCCCAGGTAATTTCCTTTGACATGCGAATGTACTGACTGGGATGGCTTACCTTGGTGACATGAGCATCGGAATCCAACGCAGCAGGACGAGAATGTCATCATGGAGGCGTTACCTGCCGTTGTTCACCCGGGTCGCTGTATGCCTGCCGTGCCTGCTGTCGGGCTGTCTAAGCCTGCGCATCCAGGAGCCGCAATTCATTGGTTTCAGGGATCTCAGAGTGCCGTCTCTCGGCATGCGGGAGAGCCGGCTGACGGCAACCCTGGACTATTTCAACCCGAACGCCTTTTCTTTGGGGCTGGAAACGCTCGACCTGGAGGTTCAACTCTTCGACAACCGGCTGGGTCGTGCCAACCTCTCACAGCCTATCCGTGTACCTGCAAGAGACACTTTTGGCATCCCTGTCGCCCTGGATGTGGACATGCGTAAGGTCATGTCCAATGCTCTGTCCTTGGGCTTCAACAAGGAGTGGGAGATCCGTCTAGACGGCAAGGCCGGTTTCCGGAAGGGAGGCATACGCCTTCAACTTCCGATTCGCTACGCCTGGCATGATTGCGGACATCAGTACTAAGTCCTGCCTGCAAGTTGCTTTCACTCTCATCGTGTGTGGCTTGTCCGTGATTGAGATGTCCCCAAG